>CAYRMP010000067.1:0-5866 GCA_964425545.1 uncultured Methanosarcinales archaeon
ATCAATGCTGTTGATGATCATCAGCTTGATTATTACCATGGTTCTCCTTCAGTAGAAGTAGTTGCTCCTGTAAATACGGCAAAAACCACCGGGAAATATTCAGAATCAGACCATTCAGGATTATCTGCAGTAAAAAGTGTAGGGACTGGATCAAAGTCCGTTGAGCAGCCAGCCGTTGCTTCTCAAGCTGCGCCAAAAGCACCGCATAAAACCGGTGTAAAACAATTATCCCAATTATCCACCCATTCTTTTGATATTTATGACAGCAATATCCATTCCATCCAGAAAGGAGACACTTTTGCAGGATTATGGAAAGATTATCACGCCCGCGGCGGAACTTTAGATTTTAATGATTATTTAAAATCAATCAGGAGCGCTAACCCTCTTCTTGAGAACGTGAACAAGATTTTCCCGGGGCAGGAAGTAGAATTGCCTAATTGATCACCAATTACTTCTCATTTTATTCTTGTTTTATCTAGACAAAGGGAGTGGAAATCTTTATAAATAACCTCTAATTTTGTCAGTTTATGGCACGATTACGAAAATTTTCTGCATACCAGAACCTAGAACGGCCTTATACTAGAATTAGCAAGTACACTAAAAAGAACTTTGTCCGTGGCGGATTTCCTCACAAAAAGATTGTCCGTTTTAACATGGGTACAGAGAAGAAGTATGATACTTTAATCCGATTAAATGCCGGCAGAAGCATGAATATCCGCCAGGAAGCCTTAGAATCCGCTCGGGTAGTCTCTAATAGATATCTGGAAAAAATCTTAGGTAAAAACTTCCATTTGTGCTTAAAAGTATATCCTTTTCACGTTCTACGAGAAAACCCATTAGCTTCTGGAGCAGGTGCAGACCGTATGAGCACAGGTATGAAGATGTCTTATGGGAAAACTATCGGCTGTGCTGCCAGAATCAGGGAAGGCCAGACCGTATTTGAATTAAAGTTAGATAAGAAAGACATCAAGGTCGGAAGAGAAGCCTTAGGACGTTCTGCAACTAAATTACCTTGCACTTGTAAAGTCGTTGTTTCTCAGTAAATTCTAAAAATACTTAGAATGTTTTGGTTTTAACAAATCAATAAATCTTCGCTAACTTTTCTTCAATTTTAGCCAATTCTTCTTTATTTTGCACCGTTCCTTTTTTTTGCAGATGTTTCTTGATATTAGCCAGCTGCCATTCTCGTGAAGAAGGGATACAGCGCCGGATAAAATAGGATGTTTTTTTTCGTTGTTCTTCATCTAAAACTTTATGAAGATGATGCAGCTCTTTTGCTAACTCTTTTTGTTCCAAGGTCTGAGAAGTTTTCGTGATTAAGGGCATTTCTTCACGGATTTTTACTTTCTTAATAGGCATCGTATCTACTCCTTTTAATTCTCTGTTCACATTATTCAACTGTTCGTTCCATTGTTTTTTTTTCAATGGTTCTTCCAGCACCATGATTGGTTTTGAATTATTTTTTGCTTTTGATAATGATGCTTTCAATTCTTCCTGCAGTCTTTTGCTTTCATGCCGTAAAGAGATATCTTTCTCAGAAGGCATTTCTTTGCGAACTTTTGCTTCCTTGATCTTCATCGTCTCCACGCCAGCAAGTTCATGTTTAACCTCTTCTAAATGGTCATCCCATTCGGTTTTAGCAGCAGGCGCTTCCAGAACCATCGGAGTTTTCTTATAACCTTGGAGTTGTGCGTTAATCTTTTGCAGCGTGTGCTCTAAATTGATTTCCCGCAGGTCAGGCACTTTAGTTATCTTTTTGCTTTTTTTCTTCTCAGCGGGATCTTCTTTTGCCGTACGCAAATTTTTCAATTCGCGATTTACCCTTTCTAAATTGTTATCTAAATCCATGTCTTTATCTATGGTGATGTCAAAATCTTCTTCATCTTCTTCTGTCAGCTCGGGGTACCAGGTCTGCGTTCTAGGAGTCCGCAAAGCATGCACTAAATATATTAAAAATACCATCAGCGCGGCAAAAATTACTAAACCAATCAAATAATCCTTTAATTCGGCCGGTTGAACCGCAGTCACTCCTCCAGTAATAGTTCCAGCAGTTCCTAAAACAAAAATCTTCAAGTTCTCAGGAAAACCGGTTAACAGGGTAGTGACAATGACAATACTTAAGAATAAGAATGCCCTTTCTTTGCTCAGCAAGGCTTTTGCATACTGCTCATCCATAATATTAGAAAATTAATTATCTTTATTAAAGCTTCTCAATTAAAGCTCCTCAAAAGCTTATTCTTTGGGAACTTCTTCAGAAATACTTGATTTGGCTTCTTTAATCGCTCTCTTCGCTACCTTCTCTAATTCTTCTTTCAATTCTTCAAAGGTAAGATATGGATAAGGAAAATCTTTTTCCGGCATCCCGCCGGGCAGATCTGTTTTGCTGACATAAATGAGCGGCTTTTTGTCTTTGATTTTCTTAAGCAGCTGGACTTGTTTATCTACTGGATATCCAGACGCACCGCTCAGATCAAAGACAAAGATAATCACTTTTGCCAGTTCTTCTAATACTAATTCTGCCTGCATCTCAATATTATTCATCTTTTCCGACCGAGCAAGAGTACCGGGAAGATCCAGCACTTGTATTTTATTTCCATCTACGGTCATGTATCCGGCATTGATACTTTTAGTAGTAAAAGCATAAGCGGCAGTTTTTGCCTTAGTGCTGCTGAGTTTGTTAAGCAAAGTAGATTTGCCTACATTTGGAAAACCATAAATGCAGACCGTAAACATGTCCTTAATATCGGGATAAGTTCTCATGATTTTTCTGCTTTCTTCCAGATAATTAAGGTTTGGATCAATTTGTTTAAGGGTGGATGATACCCTGCCGTAAAATTCGGTTGATTCTTTTCTGATGCGTGGTTGTTCTACTGCCCGGTTGATTTTACTGATATATTCTTTGTGCAGCATCCTAATCCTTCTGCTGGCCCAATTTACTGCGCCCAGCGATTTCTTCAATTCGCTGAATTCTAAGGTCAATTTCATCAATTTTATGTAGAACTGCGACAGCACTTCCGTCTGCGGAAATTGAGTAAGGATCTTTTCTAGTTTAGAAACAATATCCTCCTTAATGATATCCAATTTAAGGCTTTCTTTTCTTTTGATGATCTGCAGCCAACTTCCTTGGAGTTTCTTTTGTCCTTCCTTTTCCCGGGCTTTCCGGAAAGCTATATCTAACAAAACCTTGCTGTTTTCAACTGGAGGGAGTTTTTCAAAATTCATATATACTGCAAAAGCAGGGTTGTATTTTAAATGTTTGTCACGATTGGTTTATGTAGAGAACCTACAAAAAGTCGCCTTGGCCGTTCGTTCGGTTGTTTTCTGTATTCTTTATAGTTAGGATAATCTATTTGCAATCAAAGAAAACAAACTACCAACTGGTTTTACAAGTCACAGTTCCTCACTCACCTCTTGGCCTAGGCGGCGACTTTTTCTGCTAAATTCCATAATTGCCTTAAAGGAACAACGGCATAAAATTTATATAACCTAAAAATCTCCTTAACTATAAAAAAGAGATAGATATGGTGGATACATTCTTTGAGATAGGGTTAGTAATAGGGATTGCTACTATCATCAGCCTCCTAGTGCGTTTCTTAAAACAGCCCTTGATTATAGCGTATATTCTTACCGGAATTATTGCTGGACCATCGCTTCTTAATGTCATCAGTTCAACTGACACTATTACTATATTTTCCCATATGGGGGTAGCTCTGCTTTTATTTGTGGTGGGGCTAAGTTTGGATCCTAAAGTGATTAAAGAGGTAGGTGTAGTTTCTGCCATTACTGGCGTAGGCCAGGTCTTATTTACTACTATTATTGCTTTTTTAATATCCTTGGCGTTAGGTTTTCCTGCTTTGACTGCACTCTATATTGGTATTGCTCTTTCTTTCAGCAGCACCATTATCATATTAAAATTACTTTCAGATAAAAATGAGATGGATACGCTTTACGGGAAAATATCCATAGGGTTCTTGTTGGTTCAAGATCTGATTGCTATTTTCGTTTTAATGGTAGTTTCTTCTTTAAATGGAGGAATGAGCGCAGAAAGTTTTGTTCTGGGAACGGCACTTAAAGGTATCAGTCTTTTAGTCGGATTAATTTTGATTGGCATTTATATGCTGCCGCGGATAACTAAATTCGCTGCAAAAAGCCAGGAAATGCTTCTTTTATTTTCCATCAGCTGGGCTTTTGCTCTTTCTTTATTGTTTTTTCGCGCAGGCTTTTCCATAGAAATTGGAGCTCTCCTTGCCGGGGTTACTTTATCGTTTTCTCCTTATAGGCATGAAATAAGTTCTAAACTGAAGCCCGTCCGTGATTTTTTCTTAGTCCTCTTTTTTATACTGATGGGATATCAAGTAGGACTGCACGATATAACTCAATATATTATCCCCATAATTATTTTCTCTTTATTGGTTTTGATAGGAAATCCGCTCATAGTATTAGTCTTGATGGGATTACTGGGGCATACTAAGAGAAATAGTTTTATGGCTGGACTTAACGTAGCTCAGATCAGCGAATTCTCCCACATACTTATTGCCTTGGGAATCAGTGTGGGCCATTTGGGCAGCAGTATCTTGTCTCTGATTACTGCTGTGGCCTTAATAACTATTGCCATTTCCAGTTATCTGGTTCTGTATGCAGGTAAAATCTATCCTTATGTTTCAAAATATTTATCTGTTTTCGAAAAGAAGAATGTCAAAGCGGCAATTCCGCGTTGGGGTTACAATAGATATGATGTTCTCTTATTTGGCTGTGATCGTGTCGGGCATGATTTAGTGATTCTCCTTAAGAAAATGAAAAAAAAATTCCTGGTTGTTGATCACAATCCCGAAATAGTTTCTTCACTCAACAAAAAAGGGATAAAATGCATCTATGGGGATGCGTCGGATCTGGAACTGCTGGATGAATTGCATCTCTCTCAATTAAAGATGGTTGTTTCTACTATCCCCAATTTTGAAATTAATGCTGCGATCATCAACAAAGTCAAGAATACAAATAGTTCTGCTATCTTAGTTATAGTATCCCACCGGGCAGAAGAAGCGATAGAATTATATGAACAAGGAGCAAGCTACGTCATCCTGCCTCACCTATTGGGCGGTTATCATGCTTCTCTGCTGATAGAAAAACACGGTTTAAACTTTGACAATTTCTTGAAAGAAAAAATTAGGCACTTAGAGCATCTGAAAATAGCTACAAATGAAAACAAGAAACTGATCAGTGCTTCAGTTAGATACTAAGAATTACTAATCTTAACAACAGTAAAATCTGTTTTTCCGCCATTTTCCACCGGCGGTCTGTTTTCTTTGACAATGCAAATTAATGAACCTCTCCCCGCAGCAAGCTATGGAGAATTATCTAGTTAATCAAAATATTCTACATCGCGGGAAGAAATGATGGTCTCTTTCCGCTCTTCATAATCATTAACTGGTTCTTTTTTCTTTTTGTATTCACTAAATTCAGTTATAATCTTCTTTGGCTCATCAACTTTAATCGGTGTAGTCATTTCTTTCATAGCCATGCCTTTATTGTAATTGATATTTCCGCATTTAACACAGTTAAAATAAGGGCCGAACTTTCCGCTTCTGGTTTCCAGCCAGCTGCCGCAGGTGCATTTTATCTCTTCCATCTTTTGCTGAGTATGTAACCTGCAGACATTCAAGCCTTGTTCATTTTTAGAAGTGGCAATTTTATCGCAGAAAGGGCAATGAGAAACTTTGTAGCTGCCATAAGATTTCTGCCGGCGGAAATTTTTCATAAGAAGAGGGAGAATAAATTGTTTTATAAATTTTAGTCATTACATATTTACTTCATCACCACAATCCATAAAAAGCGCTTCTTAACAGCTTTTCTATGATTATGGAGATCT
>CAYRMP010000067.1:5876-6795 GCA_964425545.1 uncultured Methanosarcinales archaeon
TATTTGTTTTATTAATTTTTAGGGCCGGAAGACTTTGTTTAGAAACCGCCCGCCTGACCAATTGATAACTTGAGGTTGCCACTTGTCAAAGAAATTCGACACATGAAATCACGATTATTTGATTTCAGTGCAGAAAAGTGATAATTTTCACTTTTCTTGCACCGCTGGTGGAAAAAGCAGATTTTAAAGATTATGCGCAATATTTATATCTAACTAGAACTTCAAATAACCATGGCAAAGATTCTCGTCGGCGGACCGGAAGGACAACATCAAGACATCCATGATGATTTAGTAACAAGATTGAAGCAAGAATATGATGTAACTTATATCAAAAATGATGAGCAAACTATGCTTTGGGAGCTTGCTAAAACACCTTTGGTTCCAAAAGAAAAAAGATACAATTTAGTATTATATGACAGCGATTTATTTCATCCCGGAGCAAAACCAGGACAGAAAATAGAATATTTTGAAGCAATCACTGCGATATATCTGGCAAGCACACAAGCGCCAGTAATTATTCTTGCAGAATATGATCTTGCTGTGAATTTGCGGCCATCGGCAGAAAAAGCCGGATTTATGCAGATTGACGAACCTTACAACCTAGACAGAATAGTGCGTGACATTAAAGGCATCTTGGAAACAAAAACAGCCGATTCGGACGTGAAATAGATGGATAGAATACTCTATGGCGCGCCGGAATCAGAACGCGAAGAAGAAAATAATTTAGTCGCTAGATTAAACGGAAAATATTCAGTACAATACTTCAATGAATTTTTGGGATTCGCTTTTGAAATGTTCAGATGTAAAAATTCTCTGTTGTTGCCTAAAAAATACAATCTCGTCATCTATGATACCAAAACTTACGGAGAAGATTGGCTGCCAACAGTCAGAGCAGATTGTTTTAAAGAGACCATTACCA
>CAYRMP010000068.1:0-6739 GCA_964425545.1 uncultured Methanosarcinales archaeon
TCTTTAGTCCGGTTGCCGCAGTTACTTCTTTGACATTCTTGAATTTGCTTTTTTTCTCGCGCATCTCTGCTAATTCTGCTGGTTCCAGCAAAGCGCGGATCTTAGTGACAATAGGCTGTTCCAAATTGCCGATGATTAAAGTATCATTCACCCGCAATTTACCGCTGTAAATTATGCCATCGATAGTCATCCCAAATCCTTTTTTTTTTTTTTCTTCCAAAATCGTTCCTTCACAATACCCTTTTTCTTTTTCTTCCAATTGCTTTTCCAAATACTTTTTCGCCAGCCCGGTCAACACCATCAGCAGTTCTGGAATCCCTTGTCCGGTCTGTGCAGAAACAGGGATGATGGCAATTTGCTTAGTGAAGTCGCTGACTCGGTCAAAGCGTTCTGCCTGCAAACCATGTTCGGCCACTTGAGCAACAAGCTCATACATTTTCTTTTCAAAATTTCCTTGAATGGTGTATTCGAAAGAATTGATATGATCTAAGAGAAATTTCTTCTGGTCATACTTCCAACCATGAATAAGGTCAATTTTATTTGCTGCAATTATAAATGGCACTTTATTAGATTTGAGAATTTCGATTGATTCGGCCGTTTGCGGCTTAAAACCTTCATTGATATCTACGACTAGAATTGCAATGTCTGCTAAAGAACCGCCGCGTTTTCGCAGTGAAGTAAAAGCGGCATGTCCAGGCGAGTCAATAAATAATAATCCGGGGATAGCTAATCCTGACTGGATCGCGTTTAAGAGCGGACCGCAGATGGTCTGGATTGTTTTTATGGGAACGATGCTGCAGCCGATAGCCTGAGTAATTCCGCCTGCTTCTCTTGCAACGACGGCAGTTCCTCTAATTTTATCTAAGATGCTGGACTTTCCGTGATCAACGTGTCCGAGTACAGTTACGATAGGTCTGCGGGTTGCCATGAAGAAATATGCCCATTAGTTCTTTTTAAATTTATAGGTATAAACTTTACAGAAAAACCCAAAACATTTAAGTTATAACTTTAATTTTCTAAGTTGATGTCAATCGTAACCGAACATTCCTGTAAAATCAAGGTAGAACTGCCGCCGAAAGATGTCCACGCCCAGATGGAAGTATTTTACAATCCAGCGATGGCTTCTAACAGAAATATTGCAATCCTGTTGTTAAATTCTGTCGATAATAAAAACATGAATATCGCTTCTCCGTTAGCCGGCTCGGGCATTCGCGAATTACGATTCTTGAAAGAATTAAAACCGGGAAAAGCAGGAACCATTTTTGTTAATGATATTAAAGAAAATTTTCCAAAAGTATTGAAAGATAATTTGAAACTGAACAAACTGAAAAAAGACAAACTTATCATCCATAATGACGATGCTAATCTCTTTTTGTTAAATCAGATCAAACACTGCATCGACAATCAATTCTGCGGTTATTTTGATTATATTGACATTGATCCTTTCGGCAGCCCGAATCCGTTTTTAGCTTCTGCAGTTGCGCGCATTACCAGGGAAGGAATCATCGCTGTCACGGCAACAGATACTGCAGCATTGACCGGAACTTATCCAAAAGTTACCAAAAGAAAATATTGGGCTAGAGCAGTGCGCAATCACATGATGCACGAGATAGGACTGCGGATTTTAATCCGAAAAGTGCAATTGCAGGGGGTGCAATTTGACAAAGCGTTAATTCCCATACTTGCATATCACAAAGACCATTATTTTAGGATTTATTTCAGATGCATCAAGGGAAAAGAGAAATGCGACGAGGTATTGAAAGAACACCAATACCTGCTGTTTAATCCAAAAAATCTGGAGTTTAAGGTCAGCGAGTTTAATCAAGAAAACGGTTTTGATTATTTTGGTCCGTTGTGGACAGGAGCACTATTTGATAAAAAACTTATTGCTACCATGGACAGAGAAAATACTTTTTCGGAAGAGCAAAAATTTCTAGATTTACTGCTGGAAGAATCTAAGCTGGACATAGTTGGATTTTATGATTTGCATGTTATCGCCAAAAAGTATGGGTTGGAAACAACCAAACTTGAACCTGTTTTAAAAAAGGTAAAAGGTGTTAGAACTCATTTTTCCGGCACGGGGATCAAGACTGAGAACGAAATTAAAGAAGTATTGGAAGCAATGAAATAGATTATTTTTTCTAGGCTTATTATTCTATATCCGTCAGTTTATGGTTCACCACGAAAGGATATACCAGCGCAATAATGCCAAAGAGAATGAATACGGGCAGATATAATCTCATAAAGAAAAAAAATGCGGCAAATCCTAAAGTTAACATTCTTCCGACGTTCAAGAAGAACTCCCTGGTTCTCCAGAATTCCAAATCTGGTTTTTTTGCATCCAGCGATATCGCCAGACGCAACGGAGAGGAGATAGTATAGATTATGGTGAAAAGCCCTACTGCTACATACCAAGTGACTATGTTCTTAGCAAAAAATAAAGTGGCGATTGAAACTGCCAGTAAGAAAAATAAAATCTTGATGAATCCTTTTCTTTTTTGGCTTTTGTCGGATCTCTTAGAGAGAATAAGAGCTATAGCTAATCCGACGATACCCATATATCCTAAAAAGAAACCGACGTCAAAACTACTTTCTAAAAAAAGCAGCGCATAAATAGGTATGATCGCTCCGTTAAAATGCTGCAATGATCCCTCTAATAAGGTGATAGTTTTCAATCCTTTAAAATTACGGACACCGTTAAAAAAAGAAGTGCTTACTTTTTCCGGAGGTACATATTTCAAAACTGCCCAGATAGGAATTATAAATAATATTGATGAGATAAGGAACAGTTTGCTAAAGCCAAAAATTTGCGCAAATGCTGCGCCAAGAGGAGGGATAATTATAGAAATCAACCCCGGCAAAATCATATAAAATGAAGAGTCTACTGCATTAGTATTTCTCTGTGAATGTCTAAAGAAGATATAATTTAAAGTGATCCAATAGATGGCGATGTTTAGGGATATTAAAACTGCATATATAAAAAAGGAAATGGATGTAGAAAATACTGCAAAGGAAAATGCAGCTAAACCAAAGACTAAAAAACCTGCGGCCAGAAAATTACGTAAAAAATAGGTTCGGACTAAAGGAATGGCCACTAAACTTAGTCCCGAATATAAAGTATATAATAATACAATCCAGAATAACGAAAACCCTTGCTGTTTAAGGAAAAAAGGTATGAAGGAAAGGGAAAGGTTTGCGCAGACTGCCTGAAGCATCAAAATGATAAAAGGGATTTTAACGCGGGAAAAATAAGCAGTTGAAGAAACAACTCCATTTTGGATATAAGAATTTAATCTTTTCATAATCTGTTCTGAGCGGGAGAACACTTTTTATGGTTTTCTATCAGAAGATTAATATATTTCTAAGCTTTAAATAAAGCGTGGCGAAAAAAAAAGTTGACTGGAAAAGGAAGCTCACTTCGGAACAGTATAAAGTGCTGCGGGAAAAATCTACTGAACTGCCATTTACGGGTAAACTACTTTTTAATAAAGAAAAGGGAAAATATGTCTGTGCAGGATGCGGAACAGAATTGTTTAATTCCGATAAAAAATATGACTCTGATTGTGGATGGCCCAGTTTCTATGAATCAAACAAAAAGAATATTACTCTTAAAAAAGATTCCAGCTTGGGTATGGGTAGGATTGAAGTTTTGTGCCGGAATTGTGGCGGCCATTTAGGACATCTGTTTGATGATGGCCCTAAGCCGACAGGTAAAAGGTACTGTATTAATTCTGCTTCGTTAGATTTTAAGGGGGATTTAATAGATAATAAGAAAGAGAAAACAAAATGACCAAGAAAAAATCCTATCACCATTTGAATCTTTAACTTTATCTTGGAAACAAAGTATTGATGCAAGATGAAACGTTGTATTTCCCCCCACATATATAACACTTTCAATAAGATTTAGGACTGACGATGAATAATTCAAGACTGCTGAAGAAAAATTAATCTTGAATTTTTAATTACGATGTTTTGATTTGTGGGTTAGTTTATTTTTATTGGTAGATTATTTCTTTACACGTTCATATCTTCCTACCTGCTTCGCTTCAGCAAGAATATGTCCTTTCATTGCCTTTTCTACTTCCGCTTTGGTAGAACCTTCAGGAAGATCCAATTCCGTATCTAATGCGTAAAGCTTGAAGAGATAGCGGTGTTCCCGATCAGGAGGACAAGGACCGCCATATGCATTTTTTCCATTAGTGTTTTTTCCCAATAATCCAGAAGGATTTCTTCCTTCAAATATTCCTTCTGTACTAGGAGGAATATTGAAAATAATCCAATGATCCCATACTTTTATCCCAAATTTAACCTTAACAAAATCAGGAATATCAGGATCATCCATGATAAGAACTAAACTCCGAGCATTTTCAGGAACATCAGAAAAAGTTAACGGCGGATTGAGGTTTTGGCCGTCGCAAGTATATTTGGAAGGAATCTTTCCCCCTTCAGTAAATGCTGGGCTGGTTAGTTTCATCGAAATTCCTTCGTTATTGATTGTTGGATTTATTTAATAGATTGTAATGAGTATTTAAAAATAATAAGAACATTTTTATTAATCATTTGCAAAATTACCCCAGCGCCAAATCCATCTTAGCTACTTCTGCATTCTGTACGCCGTCAATAAGAGACATCCTTTCGGCAATCGCATCAAAATCAGAACCTTCTACATCATACATGGCCATAACCAGAACTGCTTTCAAACCAAAAGCTATCGGTTCAATCTTAGTCTGCATTTGTCCGATTGCGCCTGCCTTCTGAGCAATGTCTTGCGCCTTTTTAGAAATTGCATCTAAGTTTACATCAATAGATTCGGGCATTAATTTGAAGGTGATAATAGCTTTTGCCACAAACTTCTAAAAGTTTGATCATTATGGCGACTGCGCTTTCTGCGAAAGCTTAGTCACCGCGTGACAAACTGACCTCCTTGATTCTTTTTTCATTTTAGTTAACCTACAATATTACCTAATTAGGCCCTTCAAAGCCGCAGGGGCAGGTATATTTCAATCCATTTACCCGGGCAAAAGAACTGCGAACTATTTCATAGTCGCCGCACTTCGGGCAAAGAAAAGTAACTGCTCCTTCGTCGTTGTCAATTCGTTTCTTAGTAGATATACATACTTTTGCTTGCATAAACGTACCAGAAGGAGGGTTATTTATAAAGTTTTTTGTGGCAGAAGTGAATTTTGATGATGGTAACTCCAATTACCAGATGAACCTTTAGAGAACCACTCACTTCTCTTCTACACTCACTGTATTCTTCTCAACTTTAAAGGCAACCGGAAGAAATTTCTCCAGCACATACATATTTGTCTCTGCATGCTTGCTTAGTTCTCCAGTTTTCATTTGGGATCCAGGCAATAGCCCCAGAAACTGAATCAATTGGTCAGCCAGATGATGATCTACAGCAGAATTATCATCGATCTGTTTCTTTAATTCTTCTGCTGCCTCTTTGCCGATTTCTTCAGAACTTTTATTTTTCTCTATTATAGCATCCCCGGCAAGAAGAACTGGATTATCATAATCAACTTTCCCTTCTTTACTAAACACGCCCCAGACTAAAACTTCTCCGCCGATACTTTCCGCTTTAGCATATTCCACCCGGATGTTTACTGGAACATCATAATGTTTTACACTTCCAACCACTGCGTTTCTTATTCTTTCACCGACTTCTTTCTCTTGTAATTCTGCAGATACATTTACGATACCGCGGATTTGTTCAAGTTTTCCCTGTCCGATCAAGGTTATCTTGGGAACTTTAAACGGCAATTCTTCTGAAAGAGCAGAAAAAGAGCTGTATTTGTGGATATTGAAACGGGGACTGATTTCAAATTTTATTTGCCCCTGGCCTTTAGGATAATATCCCCGCTTAAGAATTTTTATCTCTATTTTTTCTACGAACCGATTAAGGTATGGCAGCAAAATATTTTGCAAGTAATCTACTGATGCCTGCCATTTGCCGCAAGTTCCGCCAGTGATATTGAAGGTAACTTTTCCCGGCGCAAACAAGCTGGGCAGAATCAATGCTTGCAGTAATAAAGTAATACTTCCGGCGGTGCCGATGTCAAGATCATAAATCCCTTTCTTTATCTTTCCCGGCTTGAAATAAAATTCAGTAGAACCGATGTCAATGTTGTTGGTTTCTGCATGACAAAGTTCTTTCAGCGCTTTGATGGCAGTAAGATGCTGCGCTTTCAAACCAGAATCACTTCTGCCTGCCCTGATATTTGTTACTTTGAAGTCCTGTCCGGTTAAAGCTGAGAGCGCCAGTGCTGTTCGAACTAATGCTCCTCCTCCTTCGCCATAGTTGCCGTCTAGGATGATCATGATAAAGAAATAACCGGGTGGTTTTTATTAGTTGTTGTTTGAAAACAAAAACTTTTAAAAAAAGCCTTCTTTTTCACCTTACGATATGGCCAGATCAATCAAACGTTTGTACCGCAGCAGAAAGGACAAAGTACTTGGCGGAGTCTGCGGCGGCATTGCGGAATATTTAGATGTGGATCCAGTGGTGGTGCGTTTAGTCTGGGCCATTGTTAGTTTGATTTCTATGGGAATGGGGATTCTTGCTTACCTTATCGCTTGGATAATTATCCCGGAAGAACCTTCTTTAAAACAAAAATATTAATAAAAGGGGTTGGTTTTGTGCTGATGGTGGGGCTGTAGTTTAATCCGGCAGAGGTATAAACTACCGCCGACAATGGGAGCCTCCAGTAATGGAGGGTTGAGCGTAACTGCAATG
>CAYRMP010000069.1:0-5531 GCA_964425545.1 uncultured Methanosarcinales archaeon
TACCTCCGAAATTTTTTCATATTCCGGAGAGAGCGAGGGGTTCTCTTATGGGTTTAAACAGCAGTTGGTGGCTCCGCCAAAAGCCTTAAGTTGGAACCCCGATGCAAGGATGATGAAAAAATGAGGATACGAATAGAAAGCACTAACCAAATGAGTTTGTCCAGTGGTAAGAACTGCTTATGCCTGCAATGATATTACTTAGGGGTCGGCTCGGGAATTGCACGTTTACTTTTATAAATCATAAGGATGTCTTTAGCCACTTCGCCGGGTAACTTTTCTTCGGTGTAAATCAAATGATGTGCAGCAGCCCGATAATGATGATGTCTTTGTTCAAGAATTAATAACATTTCATTTGGGGCGTCAGAACTTCCTGTTAAAGAAGGCCGCAAAAAAGCAGAAGTTGTATCTTTTTGCATTCTACTCGCAAGAATAAGAGTGCTTGATCTTAAATCTGGATAAGGTAATAAGTAGAATATTAAACCAAATTTCCTTAATAGTTCTACATTCCTGCTTCTATATTGTTCTTCTTGGTTATACGCAACAGCTCCACCACCTGGCGCAAATATAATGTTAGAATTTTGAGATCTTGCACAAATATCGACAATTAGCTCCGCTTCGAACTTTCTAAATTCTTCCCACCCACATTTATTGACAAAATCAGTTATATTCCCATGGCGCTGAGAAAATTCTATATCAGCATCAACAAAAGGAAAATCGAGCATCAGGACTAATTCTTTTCCTACTGATGTTTTTCCAGAACCTCTTGGACCAATTAAGACTATTGAGCTCATACCCATGTAGAACAGAGCAAGCTATTTAATATTTTGGAATCCCGTATGCTCGAGTATATACTTTCCCGTTCCTCACCGAGCCCTTTCTTTATTTTGTCGCCGGTACTTTAGCTTCGTTAGCTACTCATCGTCGTTATCTAACATCTGCGTCGCGGTTATGCTCTCCATGACCTGTTTTAAGAATATTTCGGGATCTTTTTTCATATAATCCTAACCTCTTCTCATAATCTTTAAAAAGATGAAGTCTTTTGCCAATAAGTTTGGTGCAGAAGGAGAGATAGGAGTGAGATTTCCCAGCAAACCATAGTATTTTCTGATATCACATTTTTCACATCTATTTTGGGATAACTTATCTGGAAAGTAAAGAGCAAGCCATCCTAAATAAAAATAATGAACTTAAAATTTATCCTCTATCTCAAAAGAACATTTTTACTACAGGATAATATTCTTCTTTCATGGGTGAGGTAATAGATTCAAAAATGTTGGAGAACGATCAGTTTCTTTATAAGATTTTGATGAATGCTGAAGAGTTTCTAGCTTTGCAAGGAAATCTGAAAAATGTCTATCCTTTCACTTCCAACAATTTTACTGTAAAGGCAGAAATAATGGAGAGCGCCATAAAAGGCTCTACCAAATATTTCAATATTCCCAAAGAATTTATGGTCAGTATCTTAAGAAAAAATGGAGCACAACAAGGATTATCTGGTTCTTGCATTAATATGGATATAGGCAACAAGGTTTTTTTCATTTATGTAATAAGAAAGGAACCACTAAAATACTAAGTTACACTCCATAACAAGGATAAACATTGTATAAACCGTGGATTTAAAAAAAGTAAATATCCCAAATGCGAAATGAAGTTATTTATACTATTTACAATTATTATGATTATTATCTTTGTAAAGATAAGTCAAAAAAGGCGTCGTGAAAAAATGAAACGTGTTAACATAGGATTGGAAGAAAATGTACATACGCAAGCTAAGATCATTGCTATTATGAAAAAAGTTCCTCTTAGCAAATATCTTGAATCTTGCATCGGAAAAGCAACGCAAAGCGATCAGAAAATATTAGAAAAATAAATATAGGATTGAGTGATTGGTCTAAATTCCTACTTCGCTTTGCTGCTTCAGTTTGCTCTAAAAAAATCTTCTTAGAAAGAGCCATAGCTTGCTCAAGAGTAATTTTATAGCTCCTTCAGATGATTTGACTGAGAGTTCTTTTTGTAGATTACTAATTCAAGATATTTTTATTTACATTCACCTCAGCAATTTATCCCAAAATTGAAAATTGAACACTCATTTCTGCCGTGTAATTTAAATCTAAGTATTCGTTTAAAAAAATCAAATATTTATTTTATTATAAAAAGAAGGTAAGATGTCGGAAAAAATATTTTTTGAGAAAGCAAAACCTGAGCACGCCAAGGGGATTGCTGACTTATACAAACGAGTTTATAACAACAAGTATTCTTTGCTCGAATTTACAAACCCAGAAACTGTAACAGAGATTGTAAAAGAACCAAAATATGTATGGTATGTAGCCATTTCTAATGACGAAATCATTGGTTCTGCAGCTGCGGAAATAGACTTCTGGAATAATTCTGCTGAACCTGGTAGAGGCGTAGTTGATAAACAATATAGTGGGAAAGGGATAGCTACAACCTTACTCTTTCACATCAAAAACGAAACTCTGGAACGGGGCGTTGATATCATGTGGTCCACCGCACGAAACCTGCCCATCTATAAGATATGTAAAAAAACTTTAGAGATGGAACCAGTCGGATATTTCCCGGGGGCGCATTTGGTAGAGGAACGGGAGACGCATTTAATTATGATGAACCTGCTGCCTGCCGGCAAAACGAAAAGAATTATCTCTCCTGTAGATAAACTGTATCATCTTCCCGGAGTGCAAAAAATCTGCCGTGAACTAGATCTTAAAGGGATCATTGACGACTACCCGAAAGACATTTTTGTTGCTGCTCCTTCGACTAAAGAAACAGTAATCAAAGGTTTTTATAATAAAAGAGAGAAATCCTTTACCATTAACAAAATGGAAGGAGAAAATTTTGAATCACTTGAATACCTGCAAGCAACTCTTTTGGCTGATAAAATAGATCCTATCAATAGGTTGCAGCATTTAGGATTTTCAATTACTGCCTTTCTTCCCGCATGGTACCTCCAGGAAGGAAAAAGATACGACTGTGTCATGATGGCTAATCCTTTAGCTCCACATGCACTGAATGATGTAGCGTTACAGCACGATTTAGAAGAACTCATGCGCGGTTTAGAAGGAGGATTAAAATGATTGAAGAAATCTACGACAGAAACATTGGTATTTGGGATGAGGATTTCCAAAATAAACTAAAGAATGTCACGGTCGGCTTAGCTGGATTAGGTGGTTCAGGAGGTTGTCTTGCATCCATACTAGCGAGGAATGGGTTTGGTAAATTTAAAATAGCTGATCCCGATATTTTTGAAATACATAATATTCAACGACAGCTGTTTGCAGTTTACGGTTCTCTCGGACAGTCAAAAGCTGAAGTTACTGAAAAAGGAATTAAAGAAATAAATCCAGCAATCCAGGTCACTTCGTACAATGCCGGAGTTACGCTTGAAAATCTTGATGAGTTTTTGGAAGGATGCGTCTTTGTGCATGAAGTAGTTGATTATTCTGCGCCAGAAGTAAAGATTGCCATCCACAGGAAAGCACGAGAAAAAGGGATTATTGTTTCGTCAGCGGCAATTATTGGAACCGGCGTGGCAACGTTGATTTTCCATCCCCAGGGCATGTCTTTTGAAGAATATTTTGGATACGACGAAAGACAGAAAGAATGGAAACAAAATGTAGATAAAATTGCTGGGGTATATCCTGATTACATCAACAAAGAATTTTTTCTCAGGAGAATTGCGAAAGGGCAGGTGCCAACAACCGCAGATGGAGCATTTTTGACTGGAGTAACTACTGCTGGGCTTTACAAAAGAATCCTGATGGGAAAAGAAGTTGCCTATGCTCCAAAGATGGTGCGGTGGGATATGCTGGATGACCAATTCTATAACCGCACTATTTTAGGTTAAACCATGAGCTCTAAAAAGGAAATAGGCGATAATGTCTTAGTGTCCCTGCCTGTTTACAACTCAAATATAGTATCTCTTAAGCTAGAAGGAGAGAACCCTTCCGGTTCAATCAAAGATCGACTTGCTTCCCATCTTATCTACACCGCGCTGCAAAAAGGGAAATTGTATCCAAGCCAAAAGATTGTCGAAGTCACCACAGGAAATTCCGGCATTGCTTTTTCTCGGATTGCTTCTGAGCTAGGCTATCAAGCAGAGATGATTGTACCAGACACTATCAAACCAGAAATTATAGAGCGCATCCGATATTATGGAGGAAACGTCGTCATTGTTCCACTTGCTCAAGGAATAGAATCTTTCTTTGAATTGGCGGAGAAAAAATCAAAACAAGGATATTTTTGGCCAAATCAGTATAGTAATAAAGAAGCAGTATCTGCCTATTATGCTCTAGGTCAGGAATTACTCCGGGACGTTCCCGGATTAGATTACTTAGTTGCCGGTATCGGTACCGGGGGAACCATAATGGGTGCGGGAAGCAAGATAAGGAAAAATAATTCCTTAACAAAAATCATCGGAGTTGAATCATTTGAAAAAGAACATATTGATGGAATCAGGAATACAAACCTTATTCATCGAGGAGATAAAGACCTTTATCAAAAAACATTTCCTGATACAACTATACAAGTATCGCTTGCACAAGCGAGCGAAGCAGAAATTTTACTTAAAAAAGAAAACATCTGCGCTAGTGTAAGTACGAGTGCCGCACTCTACGCATGCTTAACTATAGCCGATAGAGTTAGAAATAAAAAATTTGTGATTATCTCTGCTGATGGAAGGAGGATACAAAATGGTTGAAGAAGATATTTGGACCAGGTTTACACGTTCGTATACTAATGTATTATCTAACTGGGAACCTTATCGCGAATTAGTTTCCAAAGTTTTACATTACATGGCCAAGAAAGAAAATATATTAGATCAAGGCTGTGGAACAGGTATCTTCTCCCTGGAGCTGGCAAGAATGGGGAAAAAAGTGATAAGTATTGATAATAACCTAGCCATGCTTTCAGAAGCACAAGCCTGGTTGAAACAAGCAATGAACGGAGGAGAAATCAATGGTAGTGCAACATTTATGGAAGGAAACGCTGAAGCACTTCCATTTAGCAATAATACTTTTGATGGCATAGTGGCAAATAATGTCATCTTTTATGTTGAGAATCCAACAAAAATGACCGCAGAAGCATATCGGGTTCTCAAACCAGACGGTGTTTTAGTAATCTCCGGCCCGAAGCAGAACCCGGACATACAAAAACTTCTTGATAATATTGTTTATGAGTTCAAACAAAAAGGAATTTACGATGCACTGCGGGAAGATGTGGAACACTTTTCCAGCAGCAGCGTCCAGCTTAAATCTACAGGCATACATAATATGTATCAGCCGGAAGAAATGGTGGATCTCCTTACAGAAGCAGGTTTTAAGGAAGTTATTGAAAAGTGCGGTGAAGTCTACTTAGGGCAAAGTTATTTCGTAGCCGTGAGGAAATAACATTTTTCCATTTTATTCCTACTTGTTAGCCGAAGAAACAATGGACTTTTCTTTTCCTGAAAATTCCCTTATTTTTTCAGCACCGAGCAATTTTGAATAATGCACCTCGCCACACCGACGATCTTTTGC
>CAYRMP010000069.1:5541-6517 GCA_964425545.1 uncultured Methanosarcinales archaeon
TTGCTTTATCTCAAATAAACAGCAAGGATCACCTTTGGCGATGCATTTAGTTTCTATGCAAACCAATACTTTTCCCGTAACTGCCTGCAATGTACCTGCCAGTACTCCAGACAAATATGCATCTACAGGAGTTGCAGTAAGCCCGTACATCTGTCTAAGATATTTAGCAAAAGGGCTGTTCTCATTTTTATAGAGAGCAACACCTTCCTCCAAATTAAGTTTCACGCAGGTAAGCTCTCCAAAACCTAACAGGACTATCTGCTGCAAGACCGAATTAATTTGATCTGCAGCTCTTTTAATGCCAAACATGTTTTTCATATAATCTGCCGCGAGAACAGACTGTTTTTCACCAACAGCATATAATATTTGGTCTGTCTTTGGGCACTCTTTTCTTAATAATTCAATTATTTCTATATAGGTATACATAGGGAGATTCATTCCGGGGATATTCCAAATAAAAAACTCGCCGTCTTTCCAAGTGGCATGGCCGCCGCCAATTATCATTTTTACTGTTTTGTTAGATTCATCCATTTTCTTACTATCCCAGAACAGCCCACCTATTTAAGATTATGAATTACGATGCCATTCTTAGATATTTCCATAGGATGGATATCTTCATCGTTTTTCACTTTCCTCATTTTACGAATGATAAGATGCCGTGAGAAATCACCGCCTAGGCTCTCATGCTTTATGTATATAATGCCATCGCTTACAAATTCAGAAACACCATCACAGGATAATTGCTTCTCTGCAGCTTGAGAAATGAGAAGAGAAGTGGCTCCGCTCGCTCGTAGCTCGTTTATAAAATGATAAATAAATCGTTTGATAAAAATCTCGGTGACATCTGTAACCGAGCCAAAAGAATTAGGTGTATTTATTGCTAATGCCGATAAAGAATCTATCACTAACCTGGAATAATTATCTCTTTCAACTATTTTAATTATTTCCCTTACTGTACTCTCTTTTATGTCACCCA
>CAYRMP010000070.1:0-6447 GCA_964425545.1 uncultured Methanosarcinales archaeon
AAATGTGTGTATAAATATACGATTATTTAACACTTGCTATATTACTCTGAAAAAAAGAAATGGTGATTACTATATTTTCTTATCCATCCACACATAACGATGCCCTTCTGTGAATCCTTGTCTTTTCATAAAATCTATTATCTTGCTCTCTCCTTCAGCATGAGCCCAGCAATAGAGATTAGTGATTCCTTTTTCTTTTAATTTTATTTCACACTCTGCATATAGTTGTTTGGCAATTCCTTGTTGACGAAATTCAGGAACAACTACCCCCCAGACCAAACAAGCATACTTATTTTCCAGCGGCCTTTCTAAAGTATCTTTGGCATTGACATACACAAAGCCAACAATTTTCTTATTAACTTGTTCTTCCGCAAGCAAAAATATTCCGTTAGGGTTCTGTATTGACCATCTGAACTCATCTCTATCCATAAATTCTTCTGTTGCACTTACTTTCAATTCGGGTGTATTTATTCCAATGATATCTAACACTTCAAAATCATCCAAAGAAGCAGCACGAATCAGCATTACTATCCCCTATCAATCAAATCCATGCTCAGATGAGAATCAATCTCTCCAGTTCCTGCATCGATTTTAATGTTAATGAATTTCAGCGCGGGAGTAATAAATGTAAAATTCCATAATGGTTTCTGTTCTAAATTCTGCAGGATTACAAAACCATCCCCTCTGCCGGCTTTTGGAAACAATTCTTCAACATGATCTGCAAACACATCTACTGCTTTCGCAAAAGGAATCTTTACGGTATCAATCTCTAGTTCTTCCACGCGCTGTTCTGGTTTCTTGAAAACTTCGTCTGCATCTTCTTTTAGGGTTACTTTTTCTCCGCAGGCAAAAACAGTCATCCTCTCTGATTCTGGTTCGTAATATCCTATTTCCCAATCACTTTTTAATTCACAGTCAGCTGAAATAGGACAAAAAAAATGGGAAAGATATCCTTTAGGGTGTTTCTTGTTCCAAGACTTGTATTCTTTACTTTCTTTAATCTTAGCCAGCATCTCAGCAGGAGTAAGTGCCATTACGCATACTCTCTCCAAGTATAATTACATTTGGTGCACTTAAAGAATCTGGTTTCCGGTTCATCCGCGCCCCGCGTCTGCTGAGTCCAATAATAAGCAATTCTGTTCTCGCATTTCGGGCAGGGGGTTTTAATCTTAGGATTAGTCTCTACTTGTTCAACTACTTCTATCTTTTTAGCACCTTTTACTTTTTCCTTTAACTCTGCTGTTTCTTCTTCAGGAGCCTTACTAAAGCCACAGCTGCAAAAAAGAACTTTTTTACCGGCCTTATCTTTGGGCCTTAATATCGAACCGCATGTTGGACAGAACATTATGTATCACCTACCTCTATATTTAACTAAGAAATTAGCTGGTTCTTTATATACTTTATCTCTGGATATTCCATCCCAGCGGTCTTACCAAATCCACAAACAATATCTTGACCCAGCCCAAGTAAGGCACCCTAAACAACCCTTTGCCGTAAATTCTTCCTTCATCTATGTTTTGCTCTCCGGATATCATATCGCTGTTATGGTCGCCTTTGGTTTGATAGAAATAATACTTTTTTCCTTCTTTTTCTTCTTCTTCGAGATTTATGGTTCTATGTATGATCGGCTGGGGCCGGTCGCCCGCAAAAATGAGGATATCACCTACTTCGATATTATTTCGGTTTGCCCGCCACAATACAATTACATCCCCTTTATCAAAACCATTTGGGAAAGGAAAATCATTGAACTGTTCCTTAGTGATTCCGCGCGCTTCATACCATCCTCCGCAGGCTTCCCAATAATTATCAAATGATTCCTTAAATTCTGGATAATAACTTCCACACAATTTTCCATCTTGTAATCCGTGTTCCATGCTTTCACTGATTACTGCAACAATTGGAAAACTTGTTCCCAGCAACATTCCCAAGAGGGGATAGAGAATAAATCGTATCACTAAGAAGGCTATCACAATATTGACGACCCAACTGGTCAGAGAATCGTCATGCCAGAAGAAATTCCAACCTTTTTTAAAGTGCTGCTTCCATTTTTTACTCATCATCTGCTTATTCTTTCCCGCTTTAAAAAGCTTTTTATAAGCAGAAGTTTTTATTATCAAATATGCTGGATCAAGAAAAAACCATGGTCTTAATACGGGATATTAAGAAGAAGAAAGAACTGCAGAGCATTGATGATAATTTTGTCAGGGAATCCCTCATTAAACATTTGCAGCAGGAACCTAAGCTTCTAAATTCATTGCGGGAAAATTTTAATCCTAAATCCAAGGTTTATGTCTCGGTCATTAAAACCGTTCGTTCCCAGTTGAGAAGAGTCTACGGGCTTTTCCGCGATGATCCAAATAAAAGAAAAAAATTAGTTCAAGAATTATTGATTTCTTCTTCTTCTTCTTCTTTATCATCATCATCAAAGAGAACTGATTTTATCAAACAGATACTTGCTACTCATTCTTCTACTGAGGAAAGACTGCCTTTTTATGATCGGCTCTATGCAGAAATATTTGCTATCACTGGAAAACCAAAAATCCTGCTTGATCTAGGCTGCGGCATTAATCCATTTTCATTCTCTTACACAAAATTACAAAAATGCGTTTATTATGCTCAGGACATCAACGAAGAAGAAATAGGTTCAATCAACCAATACTTTCAGTTATTGCATAAAGACAATTCTTCCTTCTCTGGAAAAGCTATGGTGGCAGATATTGCAACTGCAGTTTTTCCGGCCGCAGATATTTGTTTTCTCTTTAAGATGACTGACGTTATCGACAGAGGAAAAGGCCACAAGAAAACGGAAGAACTGCTCAAACGGATTCCGGCAAAATATATTGTTGTCAGTTTCCCTACTAAAACCATGAGCGGTAAAGAAATGACTGCCCCGCGGAGAAGCTGGATGGAATGGCTGTGCAGAAGATTGGGGTACGAATATACTCTTCTAGAATTTCCTAATGAATTATTTTATGTGGTGAAGAAGTAATTAATAAATGGTAAATAATTAATAAGTTAATAATCAGTAATTCTTCTCTGTTTAACTTTTATCATCTCTTTTTAATTACCGCAAAAGTAACATCATCATCCCGTAAGCTTTTTGGTAAAAAATAAGATGAAAATTGATCTATTATCCTCTCTCTTATTATTCCAGCCGGTTCTTGGATTTTGTCTGCAATTGTACTAACTAACCAACCTTTCATATACCTTATGAATTCACCATAATCCAGTTCTTTTCTTTTTGATTCAGGGAATGAACGATAAACATTCTTTTCGATATTATCAAGCAATCCATCTGATTGCAATAACATCACTTCATTTTTAGCTAAAATAGTAACATAAGCCGGTTCGTGGTTTTCCAGATAATGCAAATCAATAGTACCCCCATACATTAAGATGCTCTCTAACTGTCCGTTATTTCTTAAAATGAGAGTTTCACCTAAACCGCCACCCATAGCTAACGAAATATTATCTCCTTCAAACTGCGCATATTCAGCAGAAACCATATCAAACCATTCATCGCTTTTCCAATAAGGTATAGTAGGATTACGCAAAGCAGCTAATTTTCTGCCGAGGTTCTCAAGATTATTAGTTGCATCACCGGTAATTCCCCAGTTATTCTTAATTTCTGTTCTTAAGAAAGCAGCCACGTTTTTACCTACTTCTTCATGATGTCCGCAGGTATCTACCAATACTACTCCTTGCTTTAAATCATCCACAAAATCAATAACATCTCCATAAGAACAAATTGCGCCGGACACAGAGTAATTGCCGAGATTGAGGTCAAAGCGTTTTAGTTCTCTCTTGTCAGTGAGCTTCATATCAGTAAGATTCATAAGTAAATACTACTATCAGAACATTAAATACTTTGCGAAGCTATTTCTCTTTCTGACCAATCGCTGGATTTCTTTTGGATTACTTCTATTTTTAGTTCAATACTGCAGCAGCACTTCCACTTCCCGGCCAAAGATGCCTTTAAGGCTTTCAAACAAAGGTTCTTTGACGAATACTTTCTTAGGGAATTTTGCTTTAGCAAGTTCTTTTTCTAGTTCTTCTAAATTGCTTTTCGCCATCGGTCCTAAACTTCCGTCTTCCTTGATGGCTGCCTTTTCGATCTGCTGATCTTTAGCATCAAGATCGTGGATTATGAAAGCAACAGTATCAAATAAAATCACTTCGCCGAATTTTTCGCCGTGTTTTACTCTTACTTTAGCCCGTTCCAGTTCTTGGCCGCGCTTGCGCTGCATGTATTCCACTAAGAACTTAAACAAGCCAGAACTTCCTTTCCTTGCTTTTTCAATATCGGTCTTAGTAAGTTTTTTCTGATCATGCTTCTGCTTAGCTTCAATAATTTCATTCAGATCGCGCAGATATCTGGCCGGAACTTTTCCCGTGCTGATCAATTCGTCTTCAAACAATTTAATCAATTGTACATCTTGCGCTTTTTCAACGCCTTCTAATTTAAGTACATCGCGGATGATAGTCATGACTTCGTCATACAGCATGAGGATGCTTCGTTCATCATGCTTGCTTTCGATTTCAGTAAACAATTCCTTGATCCGTTTCAGAAACTTTTCTGCATCATTAATTAATTTGTCTAGTTCTGTTCCGGTCAATTCTTTTTTGTCGCCGTGTTCAATTTTCTTGCGGATATCTACATTAGTGCGCAGGATCTTGACATATTCCGGCTCCAGCATTTTTTCTTTCTTGACAAAAATCTCTTCCAGCACATCCGGAGTTTCTCTCGGCGTAGGCGGAGGTAATCCGTACAACATGATCGCTGCCTGCGAAGGAGTTAGAATCGCATAATAAGTGTCTTCCATGCCCATCTCCTTTAAACGCCCTTTCACTCGGCTGATACTCTGCTCTCCAGTGTTCATGAACAAGTCGATCGCTTCCCGGCTGGGCTTAATCCTTCCCATTCTCAGCAATTGCTTCCAAGGCATGAAAATTCCCCGATCATAGAACGGAACTCCGTCTCTAAGCAAAGTAAAAATGATGGGATTTGCTTCTTTCAGTGATTCCCAGAAGTCGGTCAAGATATAGACTTGGATATTCAATTTATTCTTGATGCCGGTCATCTCGCCAGCTTCCACGCCCATGCCGATGATAATCGCCCGCAGCTTATCTTTCAACTCCATCCTGCTCATCTTCTTGACATCAGTATCGTCAATGACAATCCAGACGTCAATGTCAGAAGTAGGCGTTGCTTTTCCTTGCGTTAAAGATCCGGCTAAGACATAACTGAGAATGTATTTTTCAAATTTCTTGATAACCATGCTTTTGTGGATTTCTGCTATCTTAATCGCAGCCAGCATCCCCGTATCATGCAACGGCACACTGATGGAAATGAGCCGGTTTAGATCATATTTAGCGTCATAACAATTCTGCCAGACATCAGTAAGCAGAGCGCATTGCGGAGTGATATTCTTATCAACCTCTTCTCCGATCTGCTTCACTGCAGATGAGAATTTGTTGAACAACTCTTCCTTAGTCATCTTTTGCGAAGTAGTGTCATCTACCACTACCATGACTTGGATTTTATTCTCATCATTCTTTTCTGTTTTTTCCTCTCCCTCTTTTGGTTGTTCGCCTTCTTTTTGCGGTTTTTCGGGAGGCAGAAGAGTTATTCCGACAATGTAATCTCCAAATTTTTCCAGAACTTTTTCTTTAAATTTGTCTAGCTTTTCTTTAATCGCCTTTAATTTTTTCTCCACTTCCGGAGGGATAGAAGGCATATTTTGGGGTAAAGGCAAGCCTTGTTCCATTGTTTTATTCTCTTGGGGTTGTTTTGATTTTTTAGCCATTATATATTCCTCCTGTTTTCAAAAACGAAAACTCCGTTTTTGGTACATCCCAAAAACATTTAGTGTTTTTGTTATGTGGCAATTATGATAGTATTTTTAACTTATATTTTGGTCACTTATATTTATTTCTTTCTTAAGTGGGACGTTTTGGTCAGCGGTAAAGTGTCTGCCAGGTGAAAACTATCTTCTCTCATTAAGCTGAACACAATAAAATGCTCCACTTGATAACATTCATCTAGCGTAACAGGCAGTAGAAATCTTTAAATAATCTGTTTTTAATCTAGACTTTATGGTTGAGAAGAAGAAAGAAGTACCAAAACATATTAAAGAGTTCTATGACAGAGCAAGAAAAGTGAATCAGTTACTAGCAGCTACTGAAGATATTCATTCTCAAGCCTATTCTAAAGGATTAGAAGTTATTAAAGATAAAAAAACAGGTTTGCCTGACCATGAAATGTTAGATAATGTTGTTAATCAAGATAAAATGGTTGATAGGATGATGGACCATTATAGGAGTGCAGCATTAGAAAAGTTAAGTGAAGTAAAAGGGAAAGATCTCAAAGTACCTGGAAAAGGTACGCTTGAAGAAGATATGTTCCTGAAGAAATATGTAGGGATAACTAGGTCTGAATTGACTCGG
>CAYRMP010000071.1:0-6394 GCA_964425545.1 uncultured Methanosarcinales archaeon
ATTGGCAAAGCACGACAGACCTCTTGGCCAGGCCAGCACTTTTTAGATTGACTTAATACATACTGAAATTCCGAACAATGCCGGAAAAGTTCATGGAAAAAGCCGGTGAGTTATAACTCTTGACCATTTCACCACTTCTCGATTAACACAAGAAAAGTATATAAAGCATTAGCTGAAAAAAGAGACATGGCAAAAATATCCCCCAACGCACTAAGAATCAAAGAAGCCACAGCTAGAAAATATGCCGCGGCGATAAACATATTAGATGACTTTGTGACTGATTTTGTGGCTGAATATAATTTTCAGAAATATCTTAAACCGGAAGGAAGTCTGCAATCTCTGTTAGGTTATGATGTAAATAAGCCCCTCGGTACTTGGCAGGAATATCCTTGTTATGGGATTGATTTTATTTGTGATCCCTGGGGGATTCTACAAAAATTCGGAAACTGGCGGCGTGATTTTTCAAAAGAAGAGATTGAGAAGAATTATTTAGGTAGGTTTAAGGTAGCAGTAGACCAAGCACAAATTCAGGCTGCAAAACAAGCAGGAATTAAAGATATTGGTTTTCCGCATGAAAAAATAATCTCTGTGCAATTTAATAAAGATGAAGTTCCAAAGAAGATCATGGATAGGATCAAGGAAACCGCAATGCTCTATAACGCTGAATTTGGTTTCAATCCTGATTATGACGGATTTACCTTGGGAGATTTACTTGACCAAGAACAATCATTTTGAACACCTGCTCCTAAACATGACCACTGCCGCATTGCAAGAAATCACTGAACTGATTAAGACAAATAAAATCAAAGACCAAGATAGTTTGAATAATATTAAACAGAATATTGCAAAAAAACATCACCTTTCTAAAACTCCAACTAATATCGAAATTCTGGTTTCACTGCCAAAAGAAAAAATTGCTGAGTTCAAAAAAATTCTTATTTCCAAGCCAACCAGAACTATTTCCGGAGTATCGCCGGTCGCGATTATGACCGCTCCCAGCGGATGTCCGCACGGCAAGTGTACTTTTTGCGGAGGAGGGATCGGCAGTCCGTGGGGAGATGTGCCGCAGTCTTACACCGGACATGAACCAGCTACTATGCGCGGTATCAGAAACAATTATGATTCTTATCTGCAAGTTTTCAACCGCTTGCAGCAATACGTTTTAATGGGGCACTGCTTTGACAAAATTGAGATTATCATCATGGGCGGAACTTTTACTGCAACAGAAAAGGAATACCAGGAAGAATTTGTTTATGGTCTTTTCAAAGCCATGAATGATTTCTCTGATTTGTTTTTTGATGCTAAAGGAGAATTTGATTTTTTGAAGTTCAAAGAATATTTTGAACTGCCAGGAGACATGTATGACCGGGAACGCGAACATAGGATTAAAAGCAAACTATTGGAAAGGAAACAACAAAACAAAACTTCTGCTAAAACCACATTAGAAGAAGAGCAGCTGCGCAACGAGACCAGCCATATCCGGTGTGTTGCTTTATGCATAGAAACTAAACCTGATTGGGGATTTCTGGAACAGGGCAATGAAATGCTTAGGCAAGGTTGCACCAGAGTAGAATTAGGTATCCAATCCGTTTATGATGAGGTGTTAAAGTTTGTGCACCGCGGACATACCGCTGCAGATTCTAAAAGGTCAATCCAAATATTACGTGATTTAGGATTCAAGATAAATTTTCATTACATGCCCGGATTGCCTTTGACCGATTATGAACGAGACATAGCGGGAATGCGGCAATTATTTACGGATCCTGCTTACAAGCCAGACATGATTAAACTATATCCCTGCATGGTCGCTCCGGGAACTGCATTGTATCACCAATATAAAAAAGGAGAATTTACGCCCATCGATGCAAAAGAAGCAGCCAAACGCATCGCAGAGTTTTACACTTTTGTTCCAGAGTATTGCCGCATCCAGCGGGTGCAAAGAGATGTTCCTACCAAGTATTGGGAAGCAGGCGTAGAAATGACAAATTTACGTCAATATATAGACCAGACCCATACTACTGTTTCAAGAGATATCAGGTCACGAGAACCAAAAGGAAAGCCCATTATTTGGGAAAAAGTAGAAATTAAAGTGATGGAATATGCTGCCTCTCAAGGAACGGAATTTTTTATTTCCGCAGAAGATACAGAAAATGACATATTGATTGGTTTCTGCAGATTGAGATTTCCGTTTGAATTTTTACGGCCAGAGATTACACCGGAAAGTGCACTATTGAGAGAGCTGCATGTTTATGGGACAGCTACTGCTATTGGCGATAAAGGATTAGTACAGCATAAAGGCTGGGGAAGAAAACTGATGCAAAAAGCAGAAGAGATTGCCCAGCAGCAGGGAAAGAATAAAATGGTAGTTATTTCCGGAGTAGGAGTAAGGCAGTATTACGAAGATAAGTTAGGATATACGAAAGAAGGGCCGTATATGGTGAAGGAACTGGTGTGAGTTGTTCTGCATTCACTATGGTAACCAGTAGTGATTCGGTTTCGGAAACTTTTATAAAATAGCTATTGGAACATATCCTTATGACCCTTTACATCATCGGCATTGGACTCAGTACAGAGAAAGATATTACTGTTAAAGGTCTGGAATTAGTGAAGAAGTGCGATAAGGTCTATCTTGAAAATTATACTTCCCTGCTGCAATGTTCCATTCAAGACTTAGAAAAGTTCTACGGAAAAAAAGTGATACTTGCCGACAGAACTGCCTCAGAGCAAGGTGATATTAAAATAATTGAAGAAGCCAAGAAAAAGAAGGTAGCTTTCTTAGTTGTCGGCGACCCGTTTTCTGCTACGACACATATCGAATTGTTCAAACAGGCTAAGGAAAAGAAAGTGCCAGTACAGGTAGTGCATAATGCTTCCATTCTTACTGCGGTAGGTATTACCGGCCTGCAATTATATAAATTTGGCCGAGTTACATCTATCCCTTTTATTGAAGATCATCCTCAACTAGAAACTCCTTATAATGTGCTCAAGGAAAATCAGAAACAAGGGCTGCATACGTTATTTCTCTTAGACTTAAAACCTGAGCAAAATAAGTTTATGACTGTAAATCAAGCTTTAGAAATTCTAGAGAAGATTGAATCCAGAAAAAAAGAAAACTTGGTTAAGAAAGATACCTTAGTTATTGGTTGCGCCAGGTTGGGAAGCGAAGATGCTATGATTAAAGCCGGACCATTGGAAAAAGTAAAGAAGCAAGAATTTGGCAAAGCACCGCATGGTGTCATATTCCCAGGAAAGATGCATTTCATAGAAACAGAATTTCTAAATAATTACACTGATGACTTGTAATCGCATTCGCGATTCAAACCGTAAAAGGATTCCAAGAAGGCATATAAACCGGGGTTAAATTGTATCCACATCGCTAATCTCTGCTGCTCTTCAAAATCTACATCTGGATCTGGAACCATAAACTCGTATTTAGATTCTCGTAATTCTGTCCTTGCTTCTTCATCGATGGAAAGAGCGGCATCAGAAGCATCTTCTGCCGGACCAGCCACTTTGTATTCTTCTTCCTTAGCAAGAGGAGAAGTTACACCCTCATACATAGTAATACCATTGGCGGCTTTTTCATTATAGCCGAAATCTTGCATTAAGCTGTCATCCAGAGGAAGATGAGAGGGTATACTAGAATCATCTTCTTCATTTCCTATAGCGGGGATTGCAGCTAATTCTGCTTCCAAGGAAGATTCTTCCTCTAGTTCAGCAGCATTATCCTCGCAGAATTTTTTATCCTGAGATTTTTGCGGATAATTTGACATCGACAGATAGAATGAACCTAAATCTAAATAAGAATAATTTCCTTTTTGCCCCTTTTTAACGACGTGTTCTAAGATATGTAACACCTATTCTTCTTTAAAGCAGACTTATATTTAAAGGTTGCTTATTACAATAGATATTAAGTTAACCTAGTATAGTAAAAGGTATATTGGAAGGTAGAAAGATGGAGGAAAGGGAGAGGGAAATGAAAAAAGGAGGGAAAAGCAGTTTTGGATATATCTATTCAAATAGGATAGTAAGTTGTCATTACTTAAGTGGAGGGCAATAGTTTTGTATATTAGTTTAGCCTCAACTAAAGAGAAGTTCGAATAATTCATAAAACTTCTCTAAGAGACTGTGAAATGGCGGAATTTTAGCTTTAAATAAAAATTTAATATTGCAAGAAATGAAGAAACCACTTCATTTCTGCACAGAAAATCAATAGTTGTTGATTTTCTTGTGTCTAAAATTCCTTTTTTCAAAGTTCTCTAAAGTTTGAAAGACCCGCATTATTTATGCGTTATAGGGTCTTTCATTCCTTAAGTGAATATTCTCTCAGCTCCTTCTTCCTGCGCCGCTAAACAGACATATTTTTTTTCATCACGGATAACATCATCGAAATGAAAAGAGCTTCTTTGGATAGGAATACTGACTAATTTCCAATTTAGGCTTTGATCATGCTCTACCTGTATCGATACATACTTTTTTGATTTTGTAGTAAGAAGCCTGGTTTGAACATCCATGAAATATTCTTCCCGCCAAGTGTCTGGATGGATGATGGTTATCTTACCGTTCTGTTCAGTGTAAGATTTATGAATATGCCCGAAGACATAAATCTTATTACGAAGCATCTTTGTTTTTCTTTTCTTCTTAAACACCGTTACTATTTCATCTATATCCCAATGTACATGTTTCCATCTTCGGTAAAATTCGCGGACTAGTTCACGAGGAAAGGTATAGGTTGGATCGTAATAATATCTGATAGGATAATAAACCAAACATTTCAAAAGATATTTTAACCCTTGCCTAGTTATGATTTTCTCTACTGACTTGTGATTTGAAAAAATAGCCGGCCGGGGAGTAATACGTTCCAGCATAGGATATTGTTCTTTCAAAAGCATAAATTTACTGATGAGACCAAAAGAAACCCAAGGGATATTTAGTATTTTTTGACCTTTGTAATTTAGGAAAAGGCGCTCTTCATTGACTTTGTTCAAGAAATCATATTGATGGCCATGCTCTGCGTGAATGCCTTGTTCGTTGTAATAAAAAGAGAAGAAAATATTTTCTGAACTTTCTAGAAGTGACTGGATGCTTTCTTGTACTTCTGGATGGACTAAATCCGGATCGTGGTTGCCGATGATGAAATAGATATTATTCTTCTTTTCTGCAGCAAATCGCTTCAACGCTTCGAATACTTTAGTGTGAGCCTGATAGATCAATCTTAGCTTGGCTAAGGAGATTTCACTAGTGATATGCCGAGGATAGGAAGCAGCATTATTTACTATATAAGGGCATTTCAAAAAGTCAAAGGTATCTCCATTTAAAACTAAATCTACTGGAGCGTTTTTGTTACAGAGCGAGTAGATCAACTTAACTAGAGTGTTATCACTAATGAAATCGTCAGTGAGCGTCCCTCCGCCCATTTCAATGTCCCCAAGGATGATTATTTCTTTTTTAGTCATTTTAGCTTGTATCAATTCTACTCCCGAACTTCTAAGTCTAAGGTTCTGAGGATCTTTTTAAGAGGACGATTATATTCCAATGTTTTTTTTATTTCTTCAAACTGCTTTGGTGAAATAAAATTATATTCAGACAGCAGCGAAAGCATTTTAAGATATTTATCGGATCGCTGGAACCGTACATCTTCCCAATAGTGAGAGTGGTAAGCCGCAGCCACGTAGGTTGCTACATTTTCATGGGAATTGGTCGAACCATATGGCGTGACAAAACCATCCCTCGGTCCGTCAGCACCATCATCTTTCCATACATCTTTGCCAGCTACAAAGTCTATCTGTTCTTTTCCGTAAGAATCAGCAAAAATGTTATAGAGCTGGTTATCAAATTCTTTAGGAGCACTATTATGAGTAAGATGCGCTAATTCATGCGCGATGGTGCTTACATCAGTAGTATTATTTAGTTCTATCTTACTCCAAGGAGATATGGCTATTGCTTCATAATCTAAAAAAGGTTTGATGAATGGTGAATTCTCGACAGTTTCCGGAAACAAGATCATCTTCTTACAATGGCTAATCAAAAAAGGGTTAGTGTTGTAAATCTGCTGCAGATTCCATTCTAAGCTTTTCTGGAGGTTTTCATTTGATGTGCCTTCATAATCAAATTTAAATTGTTGTTCTATCCGCTGTTCAGTTGCAGTATTGATATAGGAATCAGTGATAGTGTAATAAATGCCTGGTATGGTTGTTGGTGCCTTAGAATGATATAATAATCCTGCTGCTCCGACTAAGATGCAAGCCGCTGCTTTACGAGAAAAGTTTTTCCATTTCCTTATTTTTTTTTGTTTATTCATGTTCTAATGTTTTTTTTATTTCCTCAAACTGCTTTGGCGAAATAAAATTATATTCAGACAGCAGCGAAAGCATTTTAAGATATTTATCGGATC
>CAYRMP010000072.1:0-1956 GCA_964425545.1 uncultured Methanosarcinales archaeon
TTTGTGCTAACCCGGTTAAGGTTTCTTCATGCTCCGTTGTTCCTGTATATAAAAAACTATTTATGATATTATAATTTTGATCTGTACTATACTTGCATGCTGCTTCCCTGTTAGTTAACACTTTCAATTTTGTATAAGGAGTAATTATTTTTTGGTTAATGACCGGAGAATGGTTAGTTACAAGTAAGGGATTAGAGCTATTTATATAAGTATGAGCAATAATAGTACTATTGATTTCAAAAGATACATAATTATAATTATTTGAGCTCGTGTAACTAGTATAAGCTTGATAAGTGCCAGGCAAGCTTTGATTGCATTGAATATTCCAGAAAGGGTTAAAAGGAACATTTCCAAAGGCTGCGATATCACCAAGATAAACTGTTTGATTAGTCAAAAAAGTCAACCCTGAGCTTGGAGAAATTAGTAAAGTAACACCTACATCTGTAAGATTAACAGGACCATTGTTTTTAATATTAATCGCTGTTAAAACTGCGGCACTGGGGTAGGCTCCACACAAATGAAGAGTTGAGGGGTTTAAAGAATCTGTGGTCATAAATCCGCTCACAAAGAAAGAACAAAGTATGAAAATAAATATTCCAAAAGACACTAAGTTTTTTTTCCTTTCCATCTCTTTTTTGCCACAGCTTCGAGCCACAATAGGATACTGGCTCAAATCAATCTTTGTGATTCTATTTTTTAGCCCCATTGATTTTGAGGTTTTCAATAATCTTTTGATTAATCTTCATTCCTTTTTCTGTGCAGGACTCAAGATATTTGCTAAGTGAGGACTGCTTCAAGAGGGCAATGATTTTTGCCTGTGCGTGTGTATCACCACTTAATCGGGATGTTAACTCGCTTTACCTTTTTCACGTTTTGTTTTGGGGGTTGCATTTTTATGATTAGTATGATTTAATTGATATTTATGCTTTTCTATTTTTATTCCCGTTGTTGGTCTTGAAGCAGACAGAATTTATGGTGAACTTCTGAAATGTGATTTGTGCGACAACGAGCAGCGCAGGAAAATGGATCTCCGTAAGGCGAAAGTTACCCGCATTAAGCTGGAATTGGAAGAAAAGGAACAAGAGATGAAGCATATTCTGGAACAATTATTGCAGTTTGTGGCTGCCTATGAAAAGATATTTAGGTAAGCATTGGAAGGATTGAAGTGAAAGTGCAAGCCCCTCGAGGAGGAGTATTTTTTTATTATAGTGGTAACAAAGACATATATACTCTTCTTACTTTCTAAAAGTTCTTTGTGGATAGTTCGGTTGTCCTGAAAAGGATGTGTCCGTATAAGCCTCTGTTAGGTGACTGCCATTAATATGGTGTCTGGACTATAACTCACCATACGAAATTTGCACCTGTTAAGCTTCTTACGGCGCGAAGGAGATAACCTTTAAAGCAGATTGATAAGTTAAGTTAGTTCGGTTGATGCTTAAGGCACTTTTTCACCGAGTCCAGTATAAGATGAAGAAAAAAAGAGCAGTAAAGGTACGAAGTTCTAAGAAGACTTACAAAGGTCGTGGCCCTAGCGGTAAGCCAAAGCATTCTAAGGTCGCTAAGATGATTAAGTTGGCAAAAGCTCGTTCTAGGAAAAGCGGTAAGAAAGGGAAGAGTAAAAGAAGAAGATGAAAAAAGGCGTAAAATATAAAGAGCCGCCTATGGTGTTTAACGTCGCTTTACAAAAATATGTTCCTGATTTGGCAACGATTAAAAAAGATAGACCTAAATCTAAGAAAAAGAAGAGATAATCTCCTAGAATATTAAAGTAAAGATTCCGAAGAGTATGAAGAGCACAGCCGTTGCAATCTTTATAGTTTTCCGCGGAATCTTTTCTGCAATTTTACTGCCAATGAAAACATTAAAACCTATTGCGATTGCCAGCACCAACACAAAACTGAGAAATATTGTTATTGGCACCAGAGATTAATCTACATGAGTAAGTTTATGTACTGC
>CAYRMP010000072.1:1966-6373 GCA_964425545.1 uncultured Methanosarcinales archaeon
ATTCTTTCTACCATGTTTGTTATGTATTTAATTCTTGTTATGGATAAAAAGAGGGCAATTGTCAATCAAAAACCGCCCACGATCAAACAATAGGCTAGCGGCACAACAGATTAATCTACATGAGTAAGTTTATGTACTGCAAATATTGAAAGAATAGTCCCAACCATCAATAAGATGATAAGGACATAAGTTTCATTAAGTAATTGGATACTGTCCATTAGCGTCCAAAGGCTTCTGAAAACTAACACTGCTGAAAAAATCAAAATCAATTCCAAACCAATGTGTTTAAAAGTTTCCATAAAGATAATTAAATCTTGATTACCTATTTAAAATTTTCTGCTATGTCAAAATAGTAAGAAATCAAAAACTAGAACGGCCATTTTTCCACTTCTTTATATTACAGACCAGACCATATAAGCTCCCAAAGCTAATAAAAACAGGCCGATCCCCAGTCTCATCGCACCACGATGTTCTTTCCTCCATTTCTCCAGTTTTTTGGACGCATAACCAGTATACACAAGTACAATTATGACAATAAGGGGCAATATAAAAATTAAATTATATAGCAATAGTAAAGGTACTGCCGTAGCATATTGCCCAGACGATAACAGTCCTAATATCGCTAAATACGGTGCCCCTGTGCATGGTAATTCAACAAATACTACGAGTACTCCAAGCAGGGCTGCTACCCCTAAACTAAGAAAAGGATGCTTGGTTTCCATTCTTCTCATTGCTCTTGAATATATCTTTATCCTTTTCACGCCACCAGGAATTATCTGCAATGAAAACCATTTCCCATACCAAAAATAATCTTTTATTTCAAGAAGTCCAGCTGCTATAGCAATAACGGCCGCAAACCAATAGAACGGTCTGGCGAATCCAGCTGTGTACGCTAAAGTAAATATTCCCATGCCAATTAAAAAATAAGTTATATAGACTGTAACAATGTAAATTAGGCCTGCAAGTAACATTTTAGCCTTATTTTTAAAGACAGTGGTCATATAAGCGAGAAGAAAAATTAAAACACCAAAGACGCAAGGATTGATGCTATCAGCTAATGCCGCTAAAACAACAATTCCTAATGTAAGTTGTTCAACCACATCTTCACCTTATTTTCATTGTTTCAAAACTATAAGTACTACTAACAAAACTCACAAACTTTTTTCTTCATAGTTTTCTTTCGTGGCTTTTTCTTATCTTTTTCTTTAGATCTGATCTCTTTCTTTTCCTTCTTCATTTTCTTTATAATCCTTAAACAATATTATTCACAACTTTCAGGCATTGGTGTGTCAGTAGCAAGATGCACGTTTGGAGCATAAAAGCGATCTATTTCTTTTCTGATTTCGCAGATATCTTTTCCTTCCTCATGTCTTTGTTTAGTCTTTTTTGCTATATCCAAGCAAACAGAACAAGTTATCCCGTGCTTGTCAAATGTTCCATCATCTCTCCAAAAACAGTGCCTTGTATGAAGATGACCTTCATATTTACACCCGCAATAGCAGGGCACTTGTTCCAGTAGTCCATTACCAACAGGAGTTTTTGCCCACTCATAAATTGTACGCATTTCATTTCCCACATAAGAAGGAATTTCTCCCGGCTTTGAAGTTTCTGAAGAAATGAAAAAATATGCGACAATACTTAAGAAGACTACAACAATAACCAACCCGACAATTTTTCCTTTTTCCATTTTTTTTAAGTTACACCATTAATTCAACAAATTACACAACATAATGAAGTATATAAAATAATAAGATTATGATAAGACTTCCTAGTACACTATACCAAGCAACTTTTTCACTATCTATGCCGAACAGTTCGTTCTTCTTATATGCAAAACCAAAAATGATGAAAATGAGCGTTATAAGAATAGCCTTAGCAATCCAATGGTGAATAAAAATAGAAGCAAGAATCGTTTTGAAAGGTTTTGAAAGTTCAGAAGCTATAACAAGGACTGCTAACAGGATGGATGAGGCCCAAGCACCATTATACAAATTAAATTTTTTCATTACGTCATTCCTCCCAAGGTTACTATTCTTCCCATAACTCCAATTAATAAAGTCAAAATTATAAGCAAGATCCACCATTTCCGGCTTTCTTTATTCTTCCCAGACAAAATAAGACCTGCTGCTACTGTTGCAATCATCGGTAATAACAAACCCCAATGTTCTTTTATTTCCATAATAATAGAGTGTGCCCATGGCCGGGTGCCCGCTTTAATAAGTAGTTTAGTAGCAGGATAAAAAGTTAAATAGAGCTTTCCTGAAGGAAGTAAAAGAAGCCAACTCACTGCAGCAGTTATGACAGAAAGAGATTTAACCCAATTTGATTTCTTTTTTAGATCCAATAAAATTAATATAGAAATTACAAGAATGACTAATCCTCCAATTATGTGAGCATATAATACAAAATCTCTCATCTGATGACCTCTTTTTTTGTTAGAGAAATGATTAAGATAGATAAAAGTATCGTGTCAAAAGTATCAACTCAGAGAAACATTTATATCTTAACTCCATGTCATTAGAAGAGAATAAGAGGTGATTATAATGAATCTAATGAATCAAAAAGAGGCTAGGGAGCTCAGAAAACAACAAGCAGAAATTTTAGCGGTAGAAGGGGATATCAAGAAATTATCTGCCAAAGATGCCATGATAAGGCCGGTTATTGTGGATGTCAATGATGATGCAGAGAAAGTACTGGAAAAACTGCGGAAAGAAGACATCAATGTCTGTATTGTTGTTAATAATAAAATGAAGTTTCTGGGAGAAATTGCTGAAGAAAATATCATTACTTTATTTTTGAAGCAGGCCAGATATGAACCGTTGGTTAAAATTATCAATCGGGGCTATTTAAGAGAAATTTCCTACAAAAAAGCTAAAGATTTGATGAATGCACATAAATCAACAGTGCACCCTGATACGCCAATTAATGGTGTTATTGAACTGGTGTATAAACGCAGATTTTGTTATATTCCTGTTGTTGACGAAAAAAAGAAGGTGGTTGGTGTCGTTACTCCCAGCAGCCTCATTAATTTACTGAAAGATTATTGAGTTAAAATTAATCTGAAGAATCGGTGAAAAACATAATAATAATAATAATAACCACAAAAAAGAAAGCTTCAAAATGATGAAAAAAACACATTTAAGAATAAAATATCCTAAACTAATCTTGTTGCTGGTCACTATCATAGTTGGCGTCCTGATATTTTATGAGGGAAGAAATTACACCCCCTTTCATGAGTTCTTAGTTTCTCTTGGTTATGTTGGAACATTTTTGGGCGGGATTTTTTATGCTTATGGATTCACTGCCGCACCCGCAACTGCGGTATTATTGGTGCTGGCACAGGAACAAAATCTGATTTTTGCGGTTTTCATAGGCGGTCTTGGCGCTTTATTAAGTGATTTGTTAATTTTTAGTTTTATTCGATATTCCTTCATTAATGAAATAAATAAACTGAAAAAAGAAAAATTGGTGAAAATGATAGCAAAAAATAGTCGAGGTTTATTTGGCAGTTACCATAGATATATATTTCCGACGTTTTGCTGGTTTTATAGTTGCATCCCCTCTTCCTACAGAAATTGGTGTAACCATGATGGTAAGCATAAAAAATCTTTCAGTCAGAAAATTTATGATAATAGCATATTTGTTACATAGCTTCGGGATATTAATAATTTTGCTAGTTGGCAAGAACATATAAAAATAAGAGGGGTGAAAAACAGGATGGGAACAAAAATGAAGAAAGAACATATCTTTGGCCACGAATTATTGTTGGACTGCTATGGGTGCAAAAAAGGCGTCTGTGGTGATTTAGATCACTGCTACAGTTTTTTGGATAAACTGGTTGAGACCATAGGTATGAAAAAACAAGCCCCACCCCAAATTTTTCGCACAGATCATAAATTGTATCCGGACAAAGCAGGTTTAAGTGGCTGGGTTGCTTTAGTAGAATCATCAATTGTGATTCATACCCTCTCTCGTAGGAATTTTATTTCCATTGACATCTATACTTGTGGAAAACTGGATCCAAAACAAGCCATTACCTTTGTCAAAAAATACTTCAAGCCTAGAAAAATAGAAAAAAAGTATTTGAAAAGAGGTATTCATTATTATACTAATTAAATTGCTATGATAAAAGAAAAAGGTTTAACTAAAAAAGAGGCTGGAAAAAGGCTTGAAAAGTACGGTCTGAATGAAATTAGAGATACGTCAAGGACTACTCCTTTAAAGATTTTATTTCGGCAGATAAGAAGCAATTTCATGGTATATCTGCTTGCAGTTGCAATGTTCATCTCTTTTTTTATAGGCAAATCTGTCACAGCATATACCATTCTTGTGATAATCTTGATGGTTATATTTGTAGGGTTTATCCAGGAATATCGGTCGGAGAAGACAATTAGTGCCTTGAAAGAC
>CAYRMP010000073.1:0-5722 GCA_964425545.1 uncultured Methanosarcinales archaeon
GATACTGTATACTAAACGGATGATATAAATATAAGTACATCTTTCTCTTCTTTTGAGGTGGATGATATGTCCCAAAACTGTATCTATTGCAAGTCGAAAAATGTTGTTAGAAATGGCACACGAAAACGAAAAGTAAGAATAAAAATTAGTTTTCTTTGCAGATCCTGCAAACGCCAGTTTGTCGAACCAGATGGGTTCGAAAGAATGAGGCACGATCCAAACGTTATCGCAAGAGCAGTACACCAACATATCGATGGATTTTCATTATTCAAAACACAATACCATCTGTTACAACATGACGGGATTAAGGTAACCCGAAGAACTATCAGCCAGTGGACTAAAAAATATTCTGTTTTTTTAAAATCCACTTCATCTTTTGGTAAAACCAAAATTGAAAGGAAAGCAACACTATGATGAAAAACATATCCCGATGCGAGGAAAGGAAGACCATTATGATTTAAACTGCATAGATAGCAAAACAAAGTATATCGCTGCTCATCTCTTCGTCAATAAAAGAACAAAAAATAAATGCGTACAGTTTCTTTCTCAGATTAAAGAAACGTGTTATGATCAAATTTTAGAAAGATATCGTCAAGAAAGAAAAAAGCCAAAAGAGAAAAGAAAACTAATCACTTTTGTCAGCGACAAATTTGGAAATTACAAAACTGCATGGAGCAAAAATTTCTTCCGAGTAACCACATTAAAATTTGGTGTTCCAATTGCTTGCCGCAAATATGGCTTGGAACACAACAATAATGCCATTGAGCGGGAGAATGGAAACATCAAAGATCGCATTAAAATAATGCGAGGAGGATTTGAAAATTTTGAAGGAGCAGAAGCATTTCTTAATTTAAGGCATATTCTCCATAATTTTGTGAACCCGCATCAGGGAATAAAAGAAAGAACTCCGGCTGAAGAAGCGGAAATAGAGTTAGGGTTAGGAAGAGAAAAACTCCTTAAGCTTATTGAAAAAATGGCGCAGGAGAAGCATCATTCGCTAAGGTAACAATATCCGTTAAGACCATTAACAAGCTCAGAAAGACAATAACTATTTTTTGGTAATCTTGCTCTTTTAGCAAGTGTTTTCATTAGAAGAGAATTTGCCTTATTTTTCCTATCATCAACGGCAACATACGGACCAAATTCCCGAGCAAATAACAGCGATTGTAAATTCAGTTCAATAGTCTCTGAAAATTTTACTGCATCCCCACACACTTTAATATTCTTACGTACATAAAATAATTTCCTTCCTAAAGGCGTTTCCACTTCATTACAAAGAGAAAGAAGGTTAGAAGATAAATTACCCCGTACAGGATCCAATGATGCTTGGATTCTAAAATCATGTTCAGAAAGATATTTCTGCTTAATTCTTCCTAAGACCACCACAACATTATCTACATCTAAAACTTTACCAAGCAATTGAGTTGTAATTGTTTCAAGTTCTGGTCCTGAATAAAAGGTAGTGGTCATGTTTTAATACTGATTAGAATTATAACAATTAATAAAACTTCTGCAACAAAACTAAATCAAAGCCCTAATAATCTACTTAAGTCCTGCTCGGTATTCTATATGTTAGAACATATTTATCTTTAATCTTTTTCTCTAATACCATTAATCTTGAGCCATTCATTCCATGCAAGCTTGACAGTTCCATCATCACGACGGCGTAGACCCATGCTGTTGAACGGTTCAAAAGTTTCTTGATCATACATAAAACTCCAAAGAACTAATTCCTTGTTTAAATCTCGAGACAATTCAGATAATTTAGCGACGAATTCTGCCTGTTCCTCTTCGCTGCTTTCCCAACCCTTTGGGCTTGCGCCACTATGCCAGCCTATCTCTGTAAATGCAATGTTCTTGGAGGTATGTGTTTGAATCTCAGTATAATAATTGGAAGGGATGTCCGACGGATTCTTGTAAATCAACCCGGGATAAGTTGTAAATGCGATAATATCTGACTTGGGAAATTTATCCAGCAAGAACCACTGTGCTTTGTTTGGATCGTTTGTTCCGCCAAACAAACCCCCATTAAGACCTTTCATCTTTTCCAACTGAAAAATTGTGAAAACTTTTGTATTTGGTGAATTTGCTTTTACGAGATCATATACTTCGCTAAAGAATTGCGAAAAAACATCAAAATCAGCAGGTGATTTTTCGTAGAGAGTATTAACTTCAATACCTATCCCCAGATATTCTGGTTGATATTTTTTGATAAATACGATCAAGCTGTTTTTATAGTTCTGCTTCGTTACCTCGTCTAAAGGCCTGAGGAGCTTTCCGTCAGATTGAGTGAAAAACTGTAATTCTACTACGGGGACATATTTATAGGTTTGAGCGAGAGAAGCAACAACTACCGAGCCCCCGCCTTGTGCATTTGAGAGTTCATTCCAATCTCCGGCCCACATTACAACCTCGCCGGCCTCTTTTGCTTGTTCAAAGAAATTGGTGAAATCATTTGCTTGAAAACTTTTGGGAGAAAGGCTTACGCCAGTTAACAATTCAACTGAATTTTTGTTGCTAGAAGAAATTTTCTCTGTTTTTTCTTCTGGTTGCTGAACGCAGCCGCTAATGACAATAATGAATAGTAATAAAACAGATACTCCCATTATTTTTTTCATAATATCACGCTAACATTCAAAAATGAATGATTCAAAAAAATAATTATTCCTTCCTTTTAATCTCTTTAATCCCATTCATATAAGGCCAAAGAACTTTTGGGATCTTAATCGTACCTTCCTTAGTCTGGAAATTTCCCATTATTGCGGCAATAACTCTGGAAGTGGCGAGAGCCGTATTATTCAACATATGCACATATTTTCTCTCTCCATTTTTTGTCACAAATTTAGTATTTAAGGTCACAGCCTGATATTCTAAACAATTACTGCAGGAAGTAACTTCGCGGTATGCTCCTTTCTTATCATTCTGGTCAGGAAACCAAGCCTCAATATCATATTGCAATGATTGTTTATTGCCGACATCACCGCTGCAAACTGCGACAACCCGGTAAGGGATTTCCAACTGCTGAAAAATTGATTCAGAGATAGCCTGCATTTCTTTGAAATATTTAGCTGATTCTTCCGGCTTACAGATAACAATCTGCTCCACTTTGTTAAACTGGTGCACGCGGAAAATACCTTTAGTATCTCTTCCGTGCGCTCCTGCTTCTTTCCTAAAGCAAGTGCTTATGCCGCCCATCTTCTGCGGAAGTTCATTTTCTTGCAAGACTTGATCCTTTTTAAGCGCTAATAGAGGATGTTCTGAAGTGCCGATCAAATACAAATCCTCCCCTTCAATTTTGTAGATGGTATCTTCAAATTCGGCTAGATTTACTCCTCCTTCAAGAGCTGCCCTATTGAGCATAAAGGGCGGCCAATGTAAAGAAAAGCCGTGCTTAAGCAGTACATCTACAGCAAAACGCTGCAGAGCTAAATCAAGCAGCACTGCTTCATTTTTAAGATAATAAAAACGCGCTCCAGAAACCGCCGCTGCTGTTTCTAAATCAAATAAATCCAATGCCAGCCCTAATTCAATGTGATCTTTTAATGTAAAAGCAGATTCGGTGATTTTTCCCCATTTTTTGAGTTCTTTATTATCATTCTCATCTTTTCCAATCGGGACTTCTTTATCAAGGATATTGCCTACTTTCTTCAATAATTCGTTGCGTTGCCGTAATAAACTATCGGCGTTATATTCCCTTTCCTTGATTTCTTCGACAACATCCTTCATCTCTTTGATTTTTTTAACTGCTTCTTTTTCCTTCTTGTTTTTCTTCGCCTGATTAATTTCCTGAGAAACAACATTGCGCTGGTGCTTTAATTCTTCAACTTTTTTTAACTCCTTTTTCCATGAATCGTCCAGTTTTAGAACTTGATCTACGATAGAAATATCCCTGCCGCGCTTCTTTTCAGAAGCCTTTACTAATTCTGGATGTTCACGCACCACTTTTATATCTAACATGGGGACAAAGAGGATAGTTCGGTTATTTAAATATTACTACACACTCTAGAAAGAAAACCAAAAGTATATAAATCCAGAAATTAGTCTTTCTATAAAAGAGGAACACGAGAAAAATGAAAAAAACCATTTTTCTCTAGTTTATTCATGCTTCATAAACCATGAAAAAGATAGCTGTTGCAGTAGTAGTAGTATTTGCTCTTCTATTTACTATTTTTACTTCTGCGGATACAGATACTGCCTGGCCATGTTCCGTTGACTCTGATTGTCAAGTGCTGGTGCAGAACGGAGATACTTATACTTGTAACCAAGATACCCTAACTTGCTTTTTAATAGAAACACCACAGGATTCGGTTCCTCTCGATACGGTAACTGATACTGCTACAACTACCGCCCCAGCTGTTTCGGCTGCAGATGAAAAAATAACTGCTTTAGAAGAAAGCCTAACGGGTTTGGAAAATGATCTAGCTGCTCTTACTTCAGATCTATCTTTGAGCAAAAATGAAATTCTCACTATTCAAAACCAAATAACTGCTCTGCAGACCGAACTCGCTAATTTACAGAATAACAACCAAGATTTATCTTCAAAAACAAATACGTTATCTACTGGTCTGGCTGGACTGCAGCAAAGTCTGGATTCCTTACAGAAAACGTTAAGCGAAGGTCAGACCTTCGGCCGCGTTATTAATGTAATTTTAATGATTCTTTTAATCGGCGGAGTTGCCGGCGGAATATATTATTACATCAATAGAACTCAGAAAATAATTAATCCGGAAATAGTTAATTACATTAACAACAGCATAAAGCAAGGTAAAAAACTTCACCAGGTGAAGCAAGAATTACGTAAAGCAGGATGGATGGACAGCGATATAGATAAAGCATACAACGAAACGGTAAAACAAAATTATCGCCAATATAAATCTGCTCAACCTGAAGCAAAAATTTCTGAACAGCGCCCAGTAAACAGAACCTCAGCCCAAAGATCTGCTCCAAGTATGACTTATGATCTTAAAAAAATGATAATAATTGCAGTAGTTGGCATCTTAGTCATTGTTGGCGCATTACTAGTATTACGGGCAAGCACTGGCCAAGCTATCTTTTTAAAAAAATTAGTTGGCGGAGAACAAAACGGCACCGGCGGAGAAATAACTTATAAAATTGAATGTACGCCGCCGCACCTGCTTAATCCTGCTGGAGACGCTTGCTGTTTAGATTCAGATAATTCCGGTGTCTGTGATACCACTGAACTTCAAGGAGTAGGTTTGAATGCCAGAGGCGAATGTAACGATAACAGAGAATGTAAAGTTGGCCTCTATTGCGTTGCTAATAAATGTGCCAGTTTAGACTCACTCTATACCGGCGAAGGAGATTGTTCCAAATTATGCAGTTATTATGCCATAAAGATGCTTACCAGCGACGGAGAAAATTATAACTTAAAACCTAAGCAGGGCAGTTATACCGGTGCAGGTGCTTTGGAATGGAAAATCTTACCAATGCCTCAGCATTGTAAAGGAGAACAGCCAATTGTACCGATTAACATCATTAAAAAGCAGACTGGACAGGTAGTAAGTGAAGAGGTAATTTTATTGCGCAAAGGAGAAAAAAGCCCAGTTTTAACACACCCAACTATTTCTAAATTAACATTTATGCTTACGGTAGCAGACGTGTTTGAGAGCTGTCCGAAGTAGGTATTCTGATCATTATTGAAATTAGTTTGACATCCTCCCCTGCCCTAAAGGGCGGGGATTCCCGATAAGAATTTTGGCGC
>CAYRMP010000074.1:0-4581 GCA_964425545.1 uncultured Methanosarcinales archaeon
CGCAAGGCCTTCGGAAGCCGGCGCTGGGAAATCCTCTTGACCTATGGCGGGCCGGGGGCTGTGTGGAGTGCAAGAAAGGCGGTTATAAAGGCCGCAGCGGCGTATTTGCGAGAATTTTAGTTGACGGAGAAATAGAAAAGCACGGTTTCATTCTGACACCTGGCAGATACGTAGGCGCGCAAGCAGAGGAAGAAGACACAGAAGCCTTCGAAGAAAAGATGAAAAGACTAACAAGCGAGCTAGCAAAGCAAATGGAAGAAGGCAAGAAACTGGACGAAGAGATAAAGAAGAATCTGAAGGGGATTGGGTGGAAGGTGTGAGAAGATGAAATTAAATAAAATATCAATTAAAAACTACAAAAGTATAAAGGATCTAACGCTCAATATAAAAGAAATAAATGGAAGTTTTCTTAGAACTCTTTTAGGAATAAATGAATCTGGGAAAAGTAACATATTAAAAGCAGTTTTTGAGATGAGTAATAACTCTACTATCAACTATGAAAAGGATTGCCAAAAAGATGCGCGTAGAAACGGAGAGATGATCATAATATCATTTATCTATGAATTGAATACGGCAGAAATTAAAAACCTTTCAGATGTACTTTCAAAATCTCAAATAGTACCTAAAGATCAAACAACAAGAGTAAAGTTAATGGAGAGAAGACTAACATTAACGTCTAATTCTCAAAAAATATATGAATGGTTACCTGTAATCTCTGAAGGTGTCAAATTTATAAAAAAGAATGAAAATGAGAAAGATTCGGAAGAAATAGCCCTCCTGCAGAACGAAGCTTCCTTTGAAGAATTAAAGAATGCAATCAAAAAAAGTGAAGCAGAGAGTTTTTTTGAAAAGAGTAAACCTCAGATAACCTATTGGAAAGCAGAACCGCAGTATTTAATTAAAAACCCCATAAATTTAGATACTTTTAAACAAAATAAAAACTCCAACATTCCATTAAAAAATTTATTTAGTCTCGTAGGAATCTCTGAAAAGAACTTAGACACACTAATTGATAGAGTCAAAAAAGATGACGCGGAAAGAAGGCAAGTAAGCAAAGAAATTTCAGAAAAATCAACTAAATACATTAACGAAGTATGGCCAGAACATAAGATACGATTTGAAATTTGGATTGAAAGTAATAGTAATTGCCTTGTTCATATAATGGATAAGGATAGTATAGAGTTATTTCAGATGGATGAACGAAGTGATGGATTTAAACAATTTGTTTCTATTCTCCTAACATTATCTGCTGACGTTAGAAACAATATAATTAAAGACAACATAATTCTGATAGATGAACCGGAGATTAATTTACATCCAAGCAGTATTCAATATTTGAGAGATGAACTCTTAAAAATTTCTAAGGATAATCATATAATAATCGCATCGCATTCTATATTTATTGTCGATAAAAAAAATTTGGAGCGACATATCAAAGTTTTTAAGGAACAGGGGGAAACGAAAATAGATGAAATCTCACAGGACAATCCATTTGCTGAAGAAGTTATATACCGTTCTCTAGGAACAAGTATTTATGAAATTATAGAACCGTATATTATGATATTTGAAGGTTCTACTGATAAAGATATATATGATGCCTTCGTGTCAAAATTTAAAGAAGAAAATGTTTCCAAGTTAAAAACGATATCAGCTACAGGAGTAAAGGAGATTAGAAAATACTTAAAGTTTTTTAATCAAAAAACAGTGACGGCAATAGTTTTAGTTGATTCCGACAAAGATGGAAATGATGTTCTAAAAACCATTAAAGAACATGATAAAGAATTTGAGAAATCTTCTTTTAGTATAAAAGATGTAATAGACTTAGACAAGCCAGATGCTAGCTTAGAAGACCTTTTGCCTGGAGATTTAATAAAAGAAATTTTCTTTAAAATCTATGATACAGAATTGAGTGAATTAAAAGAAAATGAATCATTTGTTAAGCAAATAAAAGAATTCAAAGAAAGTAAAGGTCTGACCGGAGATCATGATTTAAAGGAATTTAAAGACCAGCTTATTAAAAGAGTTCTCTCTGATATGAATCTTTCTTTTGATGAAATCAAAAAGAAATATCATTTGTATTTTAAATTCTTCAAGAAACTTAACGAAGAAATTAGAGGGGTTCAAACGATTGCAAGATGACGCCGAAATAGAGGAATAATTATGAAATCTCAAAAAAAATCAAAGTTCAGAAAAACTGAAATAGGAATGATTCCGGAAGATTGGGAAGAGCTTACGCTTCGGGAATCAGGCGTTAAATTATTCGATTGTGATCACAAAACGCCACCTGCTGTTAAAGAAGGTTACCCTTACATAACAATACCCCAGTTAATAAATGGGCGAATTGATTTGACTAATGCTAGAAGAATTTCTCATGAAAACTACATTATATGGACTAGAAAGACTAAACCTCAAGAATATGATATTATTCTTAGTAGAAGATGTAATCCCGGAGAAACAGCAATTGTGATACAAAATTTAGAATGTGCTTTAGGTCAAAACTTAGTCATACTTCGCAGTGATGGTAGAGTAATATTCCCTCCATTTTTAAAATGGCTTCTTCGTAGTCCATCTTGGTGGGAACAAGTTAAGACATTCATTAATGTTGGCGCTATTTTTGATAGTTTGAAATGCGCAGACATACCAAATTTTAGTCTTCCTATTCCTCCAATGAATGAGCAGAAAGTGATAACAGATATATTATCTTCTCTTGATGATAAAATAGAACTTCTCCAATCCCAAAACAAAACTCTGGAAGCAATAGGTCAAACCATCTTCAAGCACTGGTTCATCGACTTTGAGTTCCCTAATGAGAAAGGCAAGACCTACAAATCTAGTGGCGGGAAGATGGTTGATTCTGAGTTGGGGAAGATACCGAAGGGGTGGGGAGTTGGAAATATTGGAGATTTGGTTACAGTAAAAGGTGGCACAACACCAGATACTGAAAATTCGTTATATTGGTCAAATGGAACTATATGTTGGTGTACACCAAAAGACTTATCCAATCTTAGCACTCCAATTCTTTTAGACACGGAAAGAAAGATAACCAAAGATGGATTAGAAAAAATAAGTTCTGGTTTATTACCAAAGCATACAGTTTTGCTTTCTTCAAGGGCACCTATAGGCTATTTGGCAATAAATGAAGTTGAAACTGCAATAAACCAAGGGTTTATTGCAGTGGTTTGTGACAAACAACCAATACTGTATTACATGTTTTTCTGGATAAAAAATAATATAGAAATTATTAAAAGCATGGCTAATGGCTCTACATTTCAGGAAATAAATAAAGCGAATTTCAGAAAAATTGATATCATACGACCTTCTGATAATACATTGAGAAAATTTGATCACATTATTTCTAATATACATGGCAAATTAACCGAAAATTCAAAACATATAGTTTTATTGACACAAACGCGTGACTCACTATTGCCAAAACTTATGGCGGGAAAGATAAGGGTGCCTGTATGACTAACATGCTAATTTTTTTGAGGACAATAGCAAATGAAAATTTGTTTAGGGATATGATTGTTGATTCTATAGACTTAAGAGTATCAGACGAGGCTTATTTGTGCTCTGGTTTTTTTCAGGAAAATCTAAGACCAAATACGTATACAGCGTCGACTGAGAAAGATCTATCCAACAAATCAAGGGATTCTGGAATAAAACTAACAACTATAGGCATTTATAATAATCTCTGGAAACCGTCGTACATAAATTTTGTTAGGAGTATGAAAAATAATCATGTAAAAATAGATGCCTATGTATTAAGAGGTTTTAGATGGCATGCAAAAGTATTCATTTTGAGAAAAAATAATAAGAATATTCTACTCTTGGAAGATACAAAAATTACTGATAAACTGGCCATTATAAAAACCACTTATTCAAAAAAATATAATGAAGGAGTTTCTATACATGACAGATTAGAACATATAAGAAAACTTATAATGGATGAACATAAACTTGTAAAATTAGAAATAGGCGAATAATTATGCCAAAAATAATAACCGAAGCCGACGTTGAAGAAAACGTGTTGGAAACGCTTGGTAAGCTTGGCTATGAAATAATACGCGGGGACAGCGAAGAGTACATGCCTGGCGGCACTAAGGCTCTGCGCACGGACTACAAGGAAGTCGTGCTTACTGACCGATTAACTGATGCTGTCAACAGAATCAACAAAGGCGTGGTTGCCGATGCGCGCGAGCAGGCCGTAAAGCTTGCTGTACGCAGCTCAAGCCAGAAACTCATAGAGGATAACGAAGCCTTCCATAAGATGCTTGTCGACGGGATAGACGTTCCTGTCCGTGCCGAAGGCGGTATCCGGCATAAAAAAGTATGGTTGTTTGACTTCACGCATCCGGAGAACAACGAATTCCTTGCCGTGAACCAGTTTACCGTCGTGGAGGGCAGCCGTGAAAGACGCCCTGATATAGTGTTGTTTGTAAACGGCCTGCCTCTTGTTGTTATTGAGCTAAAGAATGTCGCGGACGAGCAAGCAACGATACAAAAAGCTTACAACCAGTTTCAGACGTACATGGAGGAACTGCCCTACTTCTTCCGCTTTAATGAGATTCTTGTTACGAG
>CAYRMP010000074.1:4591-5664 GCA_964425545.1 uncultured Methanosarcinales archaeon
GGAGTGACGGTAATCAGGCAAGGGCCGGCACAATAACATCCAAGCCAGAGCGGTTTATGCAATGGAAGACCGTAGACGGCGAGAAGCCAAAAGCAGGATCGGAGACAGAGATTTTGATCAAAGGAATGCTTGCAAAAAGTAGATTACTGGACATAGTCAGGAATTTTATCGTTTTTGAAAAGGACAAGGAAACGAGCAAGAAGCTGGCAGCCTATCATCAGTATTGGGCAGCTAACAGAGCATTCGACGATACGATAAAAGCAAGAAAAGGAAACAAGAAAGCCGGCATAGTCTGGCACACGCAGGGCTCAGGGAAAAGCCTTACAATGATATTTTATGTCGGCAAGCTCGTCAGGGAACTGGATAACCCCACTGTTGTAGTGCTTACGGATAGAAACGACCTTGACGACCAGCTTTTCGGAACTTTTGGAAGATGCAGCGGCATTCTAAGGCAGGATCCTACACAAGCTGAATCACGGAAAAAGCTGCAGGAACTGCTTAACGTAGCTTCTGGCGGTATCGTCTTCACAACAATACAAAAGTTTTCCCCGGAAGAAGACACTGAAAAATATCCCACGCTTTCAAAGAGAGACAATATATTCGTGATAGCGGACGAGGCCCATAGAAGCCAGTATGGTTTCTCGGCTAAAGTCCTTAACAAAAAAGACAAAACGCTGATAACTTACGGTTACGCCAAATATCTCAGAGACGCGTTACCAAACGCTTCTTTTATAGGATTCACCGGTACGCCGATAGAAAAGGCTGACAAAAGTACACCCGCTGTATTCGGGGACTACGTGGACATTTATGACATTGAACAGGCCGTGAAAGATGGATCTACCGTAACGATATATTACGAAAGCCGCCTTGCAAAACTTGAGCTTAAGCCAGAGTAGCGGCTAAAGATAGACCCCGAATTTGAAGAAGTTACAGAAGGGGAAGAGGTTGATGGCAGAGAGAAGCTCAAGAGAAAATGGGCTGCCATGGAAAAAGTTGTAGGCTCGCCAAAACGTCTCAGACGGATAGCTAAGGATATTGTAGCCCATTTTGAAAAACGTGCGGCGTTTCTTGAA
>CAYRMP010000075.1:0-5651 GCA_964425545.1 uncultured Methanosarcinales archaeon
AATAATGCGGGTCTTTCAAACTTTAGTTGAGGCTAAACTAATATGCGAAACTATTATCCTCAACTAAATTTTAAGAAAAGCTGATAATAGTTACTCTCTCTTCCTAATCTTAGAGATAAAGAAGCCCCCCGTATCATTATCCTGCGGCCAGATTGTTATCCAGTCAAGAAACGAGATTTATCCCTTCCTTCACTGCCTGACGGACTAACCCTATTTCTTTCTTTTTTTGAGAGAATTCTTTTGGGGTGTAGCAGATAGGTTCAATTTCTAAAGGGTAATAACGCCAAAAATCATACATCATAGAAATACGTTTGGTGAAAAATATTCCTTCAAAATCTTGAGAGACAAGGATGATATCATAATCGCTATTCTTAAAATGGTCTCCTCTCGCCCTGCTGCCAAAAAATATTGCTTTCGCTATCTTAAAATTGTTTTGTACTCTTTTTACAAAATCTTTTATTTTTGGATCTGTTGTTGTACCCATTGTAACACTTTCTCCGCAGTGAGATGATGTTTTTTTGCGATTTGTAAATCATAAAGATCGGCAGGAACAGCGGCAGCTATATCTGGATAGCGCGTGATAAGATATTCGGGATTTAACTCCCTGATCCCAGAAAGCATTTCTGAAGGTATTTTTACTTTTTGTGCAAAAAAAAGAATAGAATGGCCTTGTGGAAGTTCCTTAAACTTTAATAGCGAAAGTGCTTTTAAAGCTTTTTCCACAGCTTGCTGGCTTGAAAAAACAGAAAGATAGAAATCTCCTGATTTGATACAATTTTGTGAGCTTCGCAAATCGGCTTGGGCTTGCTTCCACCAATTTTCAATTTCCTTTCTCATACTTTTGATAAGAAGTAGAATATTATAAATTTAACGTAATTTGGGCGCAATTCAATTTCTGAGTGATAAAAAATCTAAAATCACTAACTTTCCTAATAGTGCCATAAAAGAGTAAGGTTTAATAAAAAACACTAATTCTATGAAAATATGCCTACTGTTACATTAAATAAAGCCGTTGTTGAGAAACTTGTCGGCAAAGAGCTTCCTCTTGAACAGCTAAAGGATCGCATTAGTATGCTTGGCACTGATCTAGAAAGCGTTGAAGGAAACGAAATAATAGTAGAGATATTTCCAAAAAGACCTGACTTATTATCAGAACAAGGCTTTGCCAGGGCATTCAGCTCGTTTATAGGAGTTAAAACCGGCTTACGCCAATACCATATCAAAGAAAGTGGACAAAAAGTAATCATTGACCCGTCTGTAAAAGGAATCCGTCCGCATACTGCCTGCGCTATTGTAAAAGGATTGAAGTTCGATGAAGAAAATCTTCGGCAAGTCATCCAAATTCAGGAAAAACTGCATGTTACCTATGGAAGAAACAGAAAGAAAGTGGCTATCGGCATTTATCCTATGGAAAAAATTACTTTCCCTATCACTTACAAAGCCGACCATCCTAAAAACATCAAATTCAAACCGCTAGAGGCACACCGAGAGATGACTGCTGTAGAAATTCTGGAAGAACATAAAGCAGGAAAAGAATACGGACATTTACTGCTAGGAATGCCTAAATATCCTTTCTTCATTGATGCTAAGGGAGAGATTCTTAGTATGCCGCCGGTTATCAATTCAGACAAGACAGGAAGAGTTACCGATGAAACCAGAGATGTATTTGTAGAATGTTCAGGATTTAATTTTGAAGTACTCAGCACTTGCTTGAACATGATCGTAACTGCGTTAGCTGACATGGGTGGAGAGATCTACTCATTAAAATTAGAATCTGCTGACGGAGCAAAAGTAACTCCAAACCTAACTCCTACAAAAATGAAATTAGATTTACCTTATGTTAATAAAAGATTAGGGTTACACTTATCAGAAGCAGAAGCTGGAAAACTCTTAGAGAAAATGGGTTATGGGTTTGAAAAAGGACAGGTTATGATTCCTGCCTACCGAGCAGACATCCTTCATCAAGTTGATTTTATTGAAGATATCGCCATTGCTTACGGCTATGAAAATTTTCAGGAAGAAATTCCCAATGTAGCTACTATTGGTGAAGAAGATGCTTTTGAAAAATTTGCTAGGAAAGTCAGAGAATTGCTGGTTGGACTGCAATTGCTGGAAGTCAAAAATTTCCATCTGACTACCAAAGAAGATTTAACCATAAAAATTAATGGTGTGACCGAACCGATTCCACTAAAAAATGCTATCGGCGACCATAATCATTTGCGTAATGCTGTCTTGCCCAGCCTCATGAAAAATCTGGCTGAAAACCAGCACCATGAATATCCTCAGAACATCTTTGAAATAGGAAGAATCTTTTTTCCAGGGAATAATGAGACCGGAGTTATGGAAGCAGAACATCTCTCCGTCGTATTGTGCCATGATAAAACTGACTTTACTGAAATCAGGCAAGTGCTGGAAACATTGATCAGAGCCTTAGGATTAGGATGCGCAGTAAAAGAATCAGAACATTCATCGTTCATTCCCGGAAGAGCTGGAGATATTATGGTTGACGGAAAGAGAATAGGGATAATCGGAGAACTGCATCCACAGGTAATAACTAATTGGCAGTTGATGATGCCAGTAGTTTGTTTTGAATTAGATTTGGGAGAATTGTATAAGCCGGCTTGTAAGGATTAACTACTTTATTTCAATGCCTTCTTTAACGGCTTCACGAACAATAGTTATCTGTTTCTTTAACCGATTGAATTCTCTGGGAGTATAACACAGAAAGTCGACAGGATAGTCTAGGTGCCAGTATTTATGAAGCCCAATAGGTCTATTAAAAGATTTTTTTCTTCTAAAAGATGGAGAGACTAAGATAAGATCAAAGTCACTGTATCGCGTAGGTTTTCCTTTAGCTCTTGAGCCAAAAAGAATCATCTTATTTAATTTAATCTCTTTAGATACTGCTTTCTTGAAGTCCTTCAACTTATCTATATTTTTTCTTCTACCCATGACAAAATTTCCTCAGCAATCAAAATATGCTTCCTTACTACATCTTTAGTAAATTTATCATGAGAATTTTTCTCAGAATAATCTGGATAACGCGTCTCGATATACACCCAGGTCAATTTATCACACTTTTCTTTAATCTCTTGAGGAGCCTCAGCTTTTTCCGGCCAATTTTTGGTTCCCTTCCGCATTATCCGATAAAGTTAAAAAAATTATATAAAGTTTCCTAAGAAATAATGAAAGACCCATATAACGTATAAATAATGCGGGTCTTTCAAACTTTAGTTGAGGCTAAACTAATACGCGAAACTATTGTCCTCAACTAAAATAATAACATTTGCTTTGAGATGAATCTGGGAGAATTGTTTAAGTTGGCTTGGAAGGGTTAGAAAGATTTTCTTGAGTTTCCAACAGTTATTAATCTTCTTGCTTCAGATTCTTCGTACTCTTCATCAAATTCTTCTGCGATAATTTCTGATTTATCTTCAATTCTCGCGGGAGTTTCAATTCTCGACCATGTTTCTGCTACCGGCGGAGAAGGTATTGGCCTTACTGGAAGTATTCCTTTAATTTCCCCGCTTTGCGATAATGCTTGTTGTTCTTTTTTATATGCAGATAAATATGAATCTTCAACTGCATCTTTTAGTTTTACTCCCACGGATCTCATAGATTTGGGAATGGATTTAATGACTTTTGGAACAACTGTTGGAACTGCTTTGATTGCTAAAAAAGAATAAAGCGTTGCATACATCGGCAGTGCGGTATAAATTGGTGCGACTGGATTAAAAAAATAATCTGTTTTTTCTGTTGAACCTACCCCGACCAATGTTCTAAAAGCAGAGTGTAGCAAAGAAAATAATCCTAAAGTAAATGCTCCTTGGCCGTTGCCAATAGAATAACCGATAATTGAAGCGCTGACTAATTCTACAGCCATATTTGAGACAGTATAGTGCCTTGTCTCATCCCCGTACTTTTCTGCTAATTTTTCCTGCGTCTTTCCCGGCAGCACTCCTAAAAAAGGATAATACCAGCAAGTCTTATTCACTAAATTCAACGTTCCCCTCGCTGCAACTTTCAGCATACTCGGCTTCTGGCCGTAACTCTCTACAACTTCATCGATGCTATCAATTGCTTCAGCTTCAGGAACAGTTGGTGTTGTGATTTCCGGTTCACGGAAAATACGATTTATTACTGCGGTTAAATCTTCAGCATTCTTCCTATAATTTGATCTTTCCATCGTTTCAATTTCCGTTTGAACTTGATTTGCTTTTTCTGGACCATAAACTACTTTTGTTCCTTCGACAAGAATACGTGCCAGATCTTTATTGTTGTTGTAGTCAGACATTATTTTTAGTTTAAACACCTACACCAACCAGTAAAAAATAAAAAAATCACGCCTCAACCGGCGTTTCTAAAGCTTCTTCGGTCTGCTTGACCTTTTTCGGCTTAGCAGCTTTCTTCTCAGATACCGGAGCTTCCTTTTTTGCTTTCTGCTTTCTTTGCCGTTCAGCTGCTTTCTTGGGTTTGGTTTCCCAGACCGGCAAGCCGGCTTTCTCAAATGCTTTTTTAACGTCTGCAGGAGCTGCTTTAGATTTCAATTCAACTGTCCTGTCAAGTGGTTCAAGATGCTTAATATTGACTTTCTTACGTCTGACATCACCATCGACAACAACATAACCGTTGCCTGCTGCTTCAACCACGACGCACGTTCTTCCAGCATCTCTGCCGGCAATCTTGACACATAATCGTCCTACTTCAAAGATACTCATTGTGATGCACCTCTGATCTGTTGTTTCAATAGTAATCTTGTGCATGCTGAACAAAGCATTCCGCCGTATGGCCGTTCTGGTCTTTTTGCAGATTTAGGCATATTCCTAACTTTAGAAGGAACATCTTTTGGTACTCCTGCTAACTGTTTCTTGCAGGAACCGCATAATGTTTTTGACGGTTTTCTTTCTCTATAATGCACTGCTACCCGTGAACCTGGCGTTCTTACTGATATCTTTTTCAATCGTCCTGATTTAAACATTCCTCGTGGCATAGTATTTTTTACCTCGCTGTTTTATTGAGTCAACAAAGAGAGAAGAATTTAACTTCAATCCGAGTTGCCTCAAGACTATTCCCTGCGGGATAGATTGTCAGAAGAGCAGTGTTTTATAAATATTTCTAAAAAATCCTAATATACTTTCAATAACTTTCTTGTGCCCAGACTAAACACGATAGAGGAAATGAAATAAATCGCCAACCATCCTGGCTGCCAGCCGAATAAGGATATGCTTCCTAAGGGTTTCAATTTATTGTAATTGATAGTTATTTTCTCAATATCCGATTTCCCGAACAGGGAGACTTGCTCTTCGTATTTCAAATCCTTGGTAATAAGCACTTTTTTCTGCTGTTCTGTTTCGCCGATTTTTACGATAAGAGTGTGTTCTCCTTCCTTGCTTTTCATTCTCCAAGTTACTTCTCCGTTCGAAATTTCCTGTTTTGCTTCTGACGATAAAGCTGTGTTTTCATCCACAGACAGCTCTGCTTCTCCAGTTACTCCTTTTGCAAAAGCAGCAGTAGCACTAAAAGTTTCACCGGGATAGATTGGTTCAAATGATAAATGTCCGGCCATCCAGGAAAAAATTAAAATGATCGGCAGCATGGTAATCAAAGTAGATTTTAAGGAATGTTTCATGTAATCCATGTTGGATTTCATC
>CAYRMP010000076.1:0-5446 GCA_964425545.1 uncultured Methanosarcinales archaeon
AATGTTTTTGAACTAATGCATCCATCAAACTGGGATTTTGCTGCCAATAATTCATCATCCTTGCAAATTTCATTTTTTGATCTTGCCGTTCATTTTTGGAAGAGGAAATTCATAAGCAGAAATAACCAACCTCCTACATTACGCTTAAGAGGTATCTTTTATTAATTTTTCTCGTTTTTATAGCTTTTTTGGTAAAATGTTTTTCCGCTTCTTGGCAAGGGGTAAATACATATTGGAATAGTCAGATTTAAAAATCAGGGAAGTCTTTTTACCCTAATGTTAAACCCAACTCAAGTTGCTCTATTGCAGGAAGAATTGAAGACGGCTAAGAACCCTCTATTTTTATACGATTCCGATGCAGATGGTCTGTGTTCTTTTCTTTTATTATACCGAATTCATCGGGAGGGAAAAGGGATACGAGTTACCACTACTTCCAAAATAGATGAGCAGTTTGTGCGGAAAGTACAGGAAATTAATCCGGATAAAATATTTGTGCTGGACATTCCGCAGATTGACCAGCAGTTTGTCGATGCAGTAAAATGTCCGATCTTCTGGATTGATCACCATCAACCCCAAGATATTAAAAAGGTGCATTATTTCAATCCGCGCGTAAAAAATCCAGAAGCATATGTACCCACTACTCGGATGGCTTATCAGGTTTCTCAAAATCCAGATGATTTATGGATTGCTACTGCCGGATGTTTGGCTGACTGGAATATGCCGGATCTCATAGATCTTTTTATTGAAAAATATTCCGGCTTATTGCCAGAAAAATGTGATTTGGCTACTGCCTTATATAAAAATCCCGTTGGTAAATTAGTCAAACTGTTCTTCTTTCTGCAAAAAGGACCCTGTACGGAAGTGCGAAAATCTATCAAGATTTTAAGTAAAATCAAATCTCCTTTTGAGATATTTAATCAAGAAACTGCTCCGGGAAAATTTCTTTACAAACGCTTTGAAAAAATAGATGCAAAATATGAAGAAGTTCTTGCTCAAGCCCAAAAAAAGATTAGCAAGAGCAAGATAGTGCTGTTTACCTACAACTCAACCCAATGGTCCTTTACTGCGAACATAGCTAACGAATTATCAGCTATTAATCCTAAAAAAGTAATTATTATTGCCCGTGAAAAATCAGGGGAGATGAAGTGCAGTATTCGTGCTCAATTCCCCATTGCCGGAGCTTTAGAAAAAGCATTAATCGGAATTGAAGGATACGGCGGAGGACACCCGAATGCCTGCGGTGCAGTTATCAAAGAAGGAGATTGGGCGCGTTTTCTAGAAAACTTTAAGCGGGAGTTAAAACCATGACTTTTTCAACAGCTTTGGCTACTAATATAATCATTCCTCTCCTTTCCCTCAGTGGTTTGCTAGGCGGGCTGTTGCTTTCGTATCTTGCCCGGGAAGAGCTAGCCGCAGGAAAAAGATATTTCGTAATATCATATCGTATTTTATTCATCTTGTTATCTTTGGTTATTGCCTATTTCATTATTTCATCTTCTTTATCTATCTACATCGCCGTGCTTTTCTTGTTTTTAGCAAAAATTTTTGATTTTAAAAAACCTTACCGGCTGCATTTTTTAGTTCAGTATCTCTTTTTCCTAACCGGTTATTTTGTTGCAGGAAAACAAATCATTATTGCTGTAATCCTATTCTTATACGGGCTGCCAGTAGGAACTTTACTGCGGATAAAAAACAGATGAAACATGCATAAACACGGCTTAGAAGAAACAATCAAAGAAAAAGTAGCTTTACTTTTAGAAGAGACTATGGAAAAAAGCTGGGGTATCTATGTCCCTCAAGTTCAGACCGATATTACTGATAAATTACAGACAAATCTTCCCGCAAAATTTTATATCCCTGCAGCAAGTTCTTTTCAAGAAGCAAAAAAAACCTTTAAGTCTGAATTTTTAAAAAATCAGCTGCATCTTCACGGAGGAAATATTTCCCAACTGGCAAAATTCGTGGGATTAGATCGTCGCAGTGTGCATCGCGCTATCAAGAAATTGGATCTTCACCTTGAGAATATCCGTAGTGAAGTAAACCGACCTAATTTTTCTCAGGAAAAAATAATCGATCAGACCATCCGTTTTGCTTTAGCAGGATACAGAGATATTATCCAACCTCAGAAAATGGAAAAATTATATGAAGAAGTTCCCGCTCTCTCACGAAATCTGGCTAAAATTCTTCCTTATCATCCCCCTTATCATCATCTCACTTGGAAACAAGCAGAAAGTGAATTTGAAAAGCAGTTTTTGACTCAAGCTCTTCAGGATTCTGGATGGAAAATTGCAAAAACTGCAAGGCAGCTTAAAATTCGGCCAGAGACTTTACATAGAAAAATAGTAAAATTGGGATTAAAAAAATTTACAAGTTAGATCAATTCTTTTATTTTTGCCATAAGGTCTTGCTCTGATAAAGTTGCTTTATTTACTGCCGTTCGGAGTTGCTGTTGATCTTTCTCATAAATTGCGCAAAGCACCATTAATGAATCGACTTTATTGTCATCAACTTCTAATTCACTAACACTTCTTGCTGCCAGATAGCTTAGTGGGACATTTTGAGCTTCTTCCAATAGTTTTTGCGACCCTTCCAAATTCCTGTCAACTATTGTGGATCTGTCATCAATGCCAGAACTAAAATGAACTCCTACTTGTCCGGGGACATATAATGTTGTTCTAATAGAACTGCCCGAAATACTTATGTTCGCCACTTCGATTAGGTATGCTTTCATTTGTTTGCTGAGTTGAATGTAAAATAATCATAATAATAATCATAATAATTATATAAAAAGAAAAATATTTTTCTTCGTTCTAATATTAGAACAGGTTTAATCCGTATGCAATCAGCAGCGGCGCAAAGACAATTGCAAATGTATTCATGACTTTAATCAGTGCGTTTAAGGCTGGACCAGCTGTATCTTTAAATGGATCTCCAACTGTATCTCCAACTACTGCTGCTTTATGCGCATCAGAACCTTTGCCGCCATGCACGCCGGATTCAATGTATTTCTTGGCATTATCCCAAGCTGCTCCGGTGTTAGACATGAATAATGCCATCATTAAGCCGGAAAGAATCACGCCAATCAATAATCCTCCTAATGCTTTCACACCTAAAAACAGCCCTACTAGCGTAGGAGCAAGAATAGCAATCATCGCAGGCACAATCATGTTTTGCAAAGCTGCCTTAGTGACAATATCCACGCATTTTGCGTAATCCGGCTTGGCTTTTCCTTCCATCAATCCTTTGATCTCTCGGAATTGTCTTCTTACTTCTACCACTATTTTATGCGCTGAATTTCCCACTGCTCTCATGCATACAGAAGAGAAGATGAACGGCAACATACTGCCGATAAACAATCCAATCAATACTGCCGGATTTGTCAATAAGAATTCTATCGGCTTTTTTGTTAATGTTTCTATTTCCAGAGTAAATGCAGCAAATAAAGCCAATGAACCTAAGGCTGCTGAACCAATCGCATAGCCTTTGGTTACGGCTTTTGTGGTATTTCCTACAGCATCTAGTTCATCGGTAATTTTGCGCACATTCTTATCTAATTCAGCCATCTCAGCAATTCCGCCGGCATTATCTGTGATTGGCCCGTAAGAATCTAAAGCAATAATTACGCCGGTCAAGGAAAGCATAGCAATAGCAGCAATAGCAATACCATAAACCCCTGCTAAATAATAAGCTGCACCGATTCCACCACAAATAACCAATACTGGCAATATTGTAGATTCCATTCCCATCGCTAAGCCGCTGATCAAATTTGTTCCCGCTCCTGTAACTGAGTTGTCAGCAATTTGCTTTACTGGACGATATTTAGTGCTGGTGTAATATTCAGTGATTACATTGATTAATAAAGTGATTACTAATCCTACTACTGCGGCCAAAAAAAGATTCAACGGATTATTAGTATATACTGTTGCCAGATAAAATCCTACTGCTGAGAATAATCCTGCTGCTATCAATCCTTTGTATAGCGCCCACATTATTTTTTTAGATTTACCTAAGCGTACAAACCAGGTTCCAAAGATTGAACCCAAGATGGCGATTCCGCCTAACATCAGGGGAAATTCCACTGCATTATTAAATTGTGAAGACACAGAGGGAATCATCGCTAACAGCATTCCTGCTAACAGCGTTACAACATAGGTTTCGTATAAATCTGCGCCCATACCCGCGCAATCTCCAACGTTATCTCCTACGTTATCAGCGATAGTTGCGGGATTGCGTGGATCATCTTCAGGAATTCCTTTTTCAACTTTTCCTACTAAATCTGCTCCTACGTCAGCGGCTTTAGTATAAATTCCACCGCCTACTCTTGCAAATAAAGAGATTAATGATGCGCCAAAGCCTAAGCCAACTAAAGAAGCGACATCATGTTTGAAAGCAACATATAGAATACTCACTGCAAATAAAGCTAATCCCACTACTGCCATTCCGGTCACTGAGCCTCCTTGGAAAGCTACTTTCAATGCTTCATTCAAGCCTTTCTTAGCGGTATTAGCTGTCCGCACGTTCGCACGTACAGAAATGCTCATTCCGACGTAGCCGGATATTGCTGATAGAACTGCCCCGACTAAAAATCCGACAGCCATTTTCCATCCGAAAGCAAAAAATAAAATTGCTGCAATGACGGCCGCAAAATAAGCTATAGTCCTGTACTGTCGCGCCATGTAAGCCATTGCTCCTTCTTTAATGGCATTAGAAATCTCCTGCATTCTTTCTGTTCCAGGATCAATTTTCAAAATTTTAAAAGCTAAATAGCCAGCGTATGCTAAAGCAATCATGCTGATGATAATCGCAATCAAACCAGTTTCAATCATTTACACGCACCCCATAGTTGATTTAATAAATTTATTATTCGCTGGAGAGATGGTTTATTTATATATTTTACTATCAAAAGGTGCTGTCTAGAAAACGGTCTGCCTAGCCCAGTTGTTTTCTCTACTATTACGGACAAGCTAGTTCTTACACAAATGTTATATATGTATTTATTAATATGTTTTCAGTGAAAAAAACATTATGTGCTTTAGTTTTAGCATCTTCTATGTCTTCTCTTGGTGGTTGCGGCGATATTCCTGAAACCAGTGAAGAGTTAATGCCTCCCCCAGAGGTTAAGGATCCGTTTGTTTCTTTAGCGGAATGTTTAGTTAGTCAAAAAGTAAATGCACATATTTACAGTGCAGCATGGTGTCCTCCTTGCAAATATCAAGAATCGCTCTTTACTACAGAATCTTGGGAAATTTTGAAACCTAATGATGTTATTTGTTCTGAGACTCATGGAGATGAAGCAAAGAAAGAATGTTTGGATGAAAAAATTACTGCGTATCCAACTTGGAAATTTGAAACTTACAATCAACCGGTAATTGGTGTCATCTTAGTATATTATAACTCATGTTTGACACTTCTTCTTTAATTCGTCGAAGAATTTCTTTATTGACCA
>CAYRMP010000077.1:0-5351 GCA_964425545.1 uncultured Methanosarcinales archaeon
CAAATTGATTTTACTTGGATCGACGTAAAATAATACTTCTTTCTGTTCGTTTCCTTCTACAGCCAAACTTTCCGGCAGGGAGACACAGCTATGCACCAAACCCGCTTTGATATCTTTAACACAGTCATCTACTGAGGTTTCATATTTTATAATTTTAAATTCCTGTTCCTGCAACGAGCTCATCAGAGATTCCACATCGCTAGTAAAAGAAGGCGCGTAAACACCGATATTCAATCCGTATTTTGAAGTAGAGTTGTAAGATAAACCCAATAATAAAATGATAAACAGCGGGGCAAAAAAAACAACTAAGGCAGAAGTTTTAGAACGGACTAACAATTTCAAGTTCTTTTTTGTGAGCAGCCAGAGAGATTTCATTTTTTCTATTCCCTTTCTTTGGTAATAGTTTCAAATATTTCACTTAGAGAAGGCAAGTGAATATCCAAATCATGAAGATACAAGTTTTCGTCCTGAATCATAGTAAGCAAACCAGTAACGGTTTTGTTGATATTTTTAGGATGAATAACAAGGCGGTGTTGTCGGTCTATAATCTTATCTACGGGCAATGTTTTAAGAAGGGAGATGAAGCGCTCTTTATTATCTCCGGGATTTAAGGAAATGGTAAAATTATCTTTGAGATATGGTTTTTGGATATCTGCCACCAAGCCGTTGCTGTGCACTTTTCCGTTATGGACAATGGCAACCTTGTTACATATTCTTTCCATCAAATTCAAGTGGTGTGAAGCGATGATTAAGGTGACTCCCTGTTTGTTTACTTGAGCCAAGAAATCCATAATATCTTTCTGCAGCAGGGGATCAAGGTCAGCAGTGGGTTCGTCTAAAACTAGAATTCTTGGTTTGTGAACTAAACTGCAGGCAATGTCCAGCCTCTTTTGCATGCCGCCGGAAAGATGTTCTGCCAATTTATTTTGATGTTTAGCCAATGCAGTGGCCTGCAATAATCCTTTAATATTGTTTTGTAATGTTTCTTTAGGTAAATTGTAAAGCTGTCCAAAGTGAAGCAGATTTTCCATCACCGTCAATTTTGGGTAAAAGGAATTATGCTGCGGCGCGTAACCAATTTGTTCTTTGATTTTATGCAAATTAGCATACAAGCTTTTTGGAGTATCCGTCGCCTTGAAAGAATGCAGAACTTCGCCAGCAGTTGGTTCTAAAAATCCGGCGATAAGGTTCAACAAAGTAGTTTTGCCGCTTCCGGAACGGCCAATAATCCCCAGAATATCTCCTTCTTCGATAGTAATATTTACATCTGAAAGAACACCATTATTACCAAACTTTTTACCTACTTCTTTTAACTCAATGAGCTTCAAACTAATTCACCTTTTTTTTAATGTTATAAAAGTAGAATAATATATAAATGTTATGGGGGTGTGAAAAATACTTCTGTTATAGCGTAATCTTTATATATCTGCCTAGGGGCAAAATGCAAATGCTTCAGAAGCTTAAACATATTTACGAAACAAAGTACAAACTACTGCTCTTTATTCCTATCGTGATGGTATTATTAGCCCTAGTGCAGATTGGCGCTCAATATTCTATCACCGGAGATTTTGTCCATCGCGGAGTTAGCCTTAAGGGCGGGTCTACAATTACCATCACTGAAGTAAAGGGGATAGATATCCAAGAATTGGAAAACAAATTAAAAACTGAATTTCCCAGCGCGGATGTGACTTTAAGAACCATCACTTCAGCAGGAAAAATTACGGCTGTCGCAATCGATTCAGGTCTGCAGGAAAATGATGAAATAACCCCTTTAATGAATTTCATTAAACAAACAACCGGCATCGGTTCTCATGATTATAGTGTGGAAATCATCGGTTCTTCATTAGGGGATGCTTTCTTTACTCAAACTATTCATGCACTTTTAGTTGCTTTTTTACTGATGGGTATTGTGGTTTTTATTTATTTTAGGTTATTGATTCCAAGTTTATCAGTAATTGCTGCTGCATTTTCAGACATTGTAGTAACTTTAGCAATCTTTAATCTTACGGGCATCAAACTAAGCACGGCAGGGGTAGCGGCATTTTTGATGTTGATCGGTTATTCTGTTGATACGGACATGGTTTTAACTACCAGAGTATTAAAAAGGACCGAGGGGACAGTAATGGACCGCATTTACGGTGCTCTCAAGACGGGTTCGGTAATGATTTCTTCAACCCTGGTGGCAGTTTTCATAACTCTTATTTTTGTACAGAGTGATGTCATTAAGCAAATTATGATTATTTTACTAATCGGGCTGATGGTAGATTATATCATGACTTGGATTCAGAACGTAGCTCTGTTGCGGATATATTTGGAATGGAAGAATAAGGGGAAGAAAGCATGAAATTGTCATTCAAAAAGTTATTACTTAATTGGAGAGTGTTATTACTTTTAACATTCCTAATCCTTTCTTTCTTGACCATACATCCGCAATTATTCGGTCACGAGGGAGCAGTAATACGCAGAGTAGCACCAAACTCAGCAGCATTTCTTGCCGGCTTGCAAAATCCTTCTTCAGCAGTAGCTCCAGTAGATAAAGAGCGGCTGCTCTCTTTAAATGGCGAAGCAATAAGCAGCGCCTCAGATTATTATGTTAAAGAAGCAGCACTGTATCCAAACACAACTGTGCGTTTGGAAACCTCCAAAGGCAGTTTTGCATTGCTTGTTCCCGCAGGGAATAAGACCGTAGATTTAGGATTGCGTGTTTATGATGTTCCCACTTCCAATCTCCGGAAAGGATTAGATTTAGAGGGCGGCACTAGGGTGCTGCTAAAACCGGCTGAAAAAATTTCTCCAGATGAATTAGACGTAACCGTAGACAGTCTTCGGGAAAGATTGAACGTATATGGATTAAGCGATATTGTTGTGCGCAGCGCTTCTGATTTGGCAGGAGATAATTTTATTTTAATAGAAATTGCTGGAGTAACCGAAGATGAAATTCAGGAACTGTTATCTAAGCAAGGAAAATTTGAAGCAAAAATAGGAAATGAAACAGTTTTCTCTGGCGGTAAAAAAGATATCACTTACGTCTGTAGAAGCGCAGATTGTTCTGGGATTGATCCGAGGGTAGGCTGTCAGCGTTACGACAACGGATATAATTGCAGGTTTGCATTTCAAATTTCACTAAGCCCGGAAGCAGCGCAGCATCATGCACAGATAACCAGGCAGATGGGCACGCTTTCTGAAAGCGGAAGCTGTTATTTAAATCAGGATTTAGCTTTGTATCTTGATGATACAGAAGTAGATCGTCTGCGTATCGGTTGCGAACTGAAAGGCAGCGCCACTACTGACATACAAATTTCTGGTTCAGGCGCAGGCATCTCCCAAGCCGATGCTCTTAATGATGCCCTGAAAAATATGAAAAAGCTGCAGACCGTACTCATCACCGGCAGTTTGCCCATAAAATTAAATGTTGTGAAAATGGATGCTATCTCTCCCACCTTAGGGAAAGAATTTTTGCGTAATGTTGCCGTAATCATAATTGCCGCTTTAGTGGCAGTAGTCGGCGTGATTTTTGTGCGTTATAGAAAAATAAAAATAATTCTCCCTATAGCCTTAACCCTAGTTTCTGAAATAATTTTAATTTTAGGATTTGCTGCATTGGTAAAATGGAATCTTGATTTGGCGGCAATTGCTGGTATTATTTTGACCATCGGAACGGGCGTAGATCATTTGGTCATCATAACTGATGAAACACTAAAAGGAGAACACAATAATTCTTCTGACTGGAAGCGCAAGATCAAGAACGCCATGTTCATAGTTATGGGAGCATATCTAACCGTGTTTGCATCACTGTTACCCTTGTTCTGGGCAGGAGCAGGATTATTGAAAGGCTTTGCTTTAACAACATTAGCGGGGTTATCATTCGGAGTATTTATCGCCCGACCTGCCTATGCGGCAGTGGTTAGAATTTTGTTAGAGGAATAAGGTATTAAAGTGGCGGAAAAATCTTTACTGGGTAGGGGATTCTTATTAATGATAGCCTGCACTATTTTTACTTCTGCTGGCCAGCTGTTATGGAAAGCCGGATCATTGCAGATTACTTTTTCAAAGCCACTGACTTTTTTTAATCTTCCTTTAATAGTTGGATGTGCGTCGTATGTCGTCGGATCTATCCTGATGATTCTTGCCTTTAAAAAAGGTGAGTTAAGCGTTTTGTATCCAGTTGTGGCAACCAGTTATGTCTGGGTAAGTATCCTTGCTCCTTTTTTTTTCCCCAGTGAGGCCATGAATGGCTGGAAATGGGCAGGAGTATTGCTGATTCTTTTTTCCATTAGTTTCTTGGGTTGGAGCAGTTCCCTCGCTTCAAGAAAAGCAGAGGAAATAGCATGATTGGAGCATTTTCTTTACTGCTAATGTTAGCAGGTGTATTAGCTGGATCTTTAGCAGTGGTCATTCTCAAGAAAGGAACATCTAAATACTCTTTAGGCAGATTATTTTTCCATCGTGTCTTTTGGGAAGGAGTGATTTTATTTGGAATGTCTTTACTATTTTACGTAGTCGTGCTGCAGCGAGAAGATTTAAGTGTAGTATATCCACTTGGGTCAATGAGTTATTTAGTAACCACATTACTTTCCGTAAAGTATTTGGGAGAAAAAATGAATGGTTGGAAATTGGTCGCTCTGATGGGGGTAATGGCCGGCGTTACCTTAATTGCGATTGGAAGTTGAGAAATTAAATTTTACATCAGAGGTTAATTCTGCAAAGCCAGACGTATCTGATCAACAATATAAGGCAGGATAAATGCTCCGCCAAATACGGCTGCAACTACCCAGGGATTATGTGGCGGGTTGTTAAGCTGGATACTTTCAATAAAGTGATTAGAAGTTACAACCATAATAACAACATTACCCATGGCGACAATAGGAATGACAATGCTGGCTATACGATGATGTTTAGTTTCTAATAATCCAATGTCAGTAATCAAGAAATTGTAGAGGAAGCCGATAACTAGGCCCAACACAGCAACAATAGCATACAAAACAAGATCATAAAGGGCAATTAAGAAAGGAATTAGTATTATGGAAATAAGTAGATTAGCAAAGACAATTACTACCATGGCACTCCAGAATACTATTTTTGAAAAGAAAATATCATGCTTGGTAGACTTGTTAAGAATGGCTTCTGCTTTTACCAATTCATCTTCTCGCCACCCCTTCTGCTGCAGTTCTTCTCTTCGTTGTGGTTTCATTTGTTAGTTGGGCTGATACCAGTTTTTTTGTATTCAGTGCCAAGTTTTTTTTATCTATGTCCTAAAGTAAGGTGTTGCGCCACTTTCATAAACTTCCTGGCCGCTTTTGATCTCGGATTGAGGTGGGTAAGGGTCATCTTCTTATGTGCAGTTTCTCGAC
>CAYRMP010000078.1:0-2075 GCA_964425545.1 uncultured Methanosarcinales archaeon
TTATCTTTTTCATCAATCTCTAATTCAAAATGGTCATCAACTTTCTTTGAACCTTTCAGATGAGCCATGCCTTCGGCATCCATCTCCCAAAAATTTGGATTGATCGCTGCACAAGCGCCGCAGCTGATACAATCTTTCTTGAAATGCTCAACTTTGTATTTTGCCATATTAATTTATTGTAAGGAAGCCCATTTATAATATTTTTCATGAAGATTTGAATATTTTTTGTGCGTTATGGCGTGCGGCGAGGCAGGGTTGTCCTTACGGGATGCCGAGTAGGGCAAACTAAGTTTGACCGTCGCACCGCCATATTTAGCACATTTATTTATTCATCATCACGTCTCCATCAATCACCAAAAAACTTATATACATTCTTTATTTAATAAGAAGAATGAAAAAGAGAGTGGGCAAGTTACTATTAGTTATTCTCATAACCCTATTTTTAGTTTCCTGTGGACCTAAACCGGGAGCAGGTGAAACTCCTTTGGATACCGCTGCTGCTCTGCAGCAAGTCAAAACCGGAACGCAGGGAGTAGAATTACAGCTTATCCAAGATTCTCCGCCCGCCATCATTTATGACCAAAGTGATCTTATTGCTTTAGTCGAAGTCAAAAATAAAGGAAGTTATGATCTGAAAGCGCAAGATTGTTTTGTCCACGTTACGGGATTTGATCGAAACATCATTTCCGGCAGCTTTTCCGGACCACGTTCCTGTGCAGAAAGCATCGGTGTATTGGAAGGAAAAAATCTTTACAGCGCTGAAGGCAGCAGTAATTTATTGGAATTCGAATCTAGTGTCAATCTTCCTTTAGGTGTCCCTGATTACAGCCCGACGTTAAACTTCTTATCCTGTTACCATTATCATACTATCGCTAATCCCTCTGTCTGCGTCGATCCATTATTTTATCAAGTTTCTGCAGAACAAAAAACCTGCCGGCCGAAAGACGTGCCCATGGGCGGTGGACAAGGCGGTCCTGTGGGCGTAACTTACGTGGGAGTAGATATGGTCGGCAATCGCGCTATCTTTGAAATTAACATCAAAAACCTTGGTCTGGGCAGAGTACTAAGTCCTTTCGCTAACTTGAACAACTGCGGACAATCTTCTATAGAATATCAAGATCTTGACCGCGTTCAATATAACGTTGAAATGACCGGCGGCGGCAAAGTCAACTGCAAACCGCAGGATGGTTTTGTACGCTTGAGCAACGGCCAAGGGAAAATCATCTGCACTTTTGACATTCCAGGTGCATCTGCTTTCGAAACACCCTTATCAATAGATTTAGATTATTCTTACGCCCAATCCTTCCAGAAGTCAGTAAGGATCATCAAGACGCCGCAGTAATCTCGTAAAATTTAAATAGCCTTCTTCATTAGTTTAAGTATTATTATCAAAAGAGGTCTGCAGATGAGAAAAACTATTATTACTACGCTTGTTATTACTTTATTATTTATAACTGCCTGCCAGCAACAGCAGCAGCAAACTACTGCGGGAGCATATTTGGGTGGAACACAAGGAATTCTTGCTCAATTTGAACCATTTGGTGTAGAAGAGAACGGTATTTATGCTATTTTTGATGAAGAATCTTTCCCTTTGGAATTGACTCTCCGCAATAAAGGAGAGTATCAAATCCAGCCCGATGAAGTTTCTGTAAAATTACTTGGACCTTCACAAGAAGAATTTTCCAACATGAAATCATGGGAATTGAAAAACAACCAGCCATTAGAAGGTATTTCTGAACTTGTTCCCGAAGGCGGAGAAGAAACTATGAGCTTTGCTTCTGATGCAAAATATGCAAAAGAAGTTGCTGGCGTAGTAGAACGAGAATGGTTTGCTAACATTGAATATCATTACCAAACTTACTTGCTTATTCCGGAAGTCTGTTTGAAAGAAGATTTGACTGATCAGCGCGTATGTACTGTCAAGCAAGCTAAAACCTTCTTTGTTTCTGGTGCTCCTATTACTGTAAAAGCAGTGGAAGAAGACACCGCTGGAAAAGGAGTAGTCGCACTTAAAATATTAGTCAGCAATGCCGGAGCTAATACTGCAAAAGTAACTAAACCGGGAGAAGAATTTG
>CAYRMP010000078.1:2085-5344 GCA_964425545.1 uncultured Methanosarcinales archaeon
GTAAGAAATGTTTTATCTTACAGCTTAGACGATCCTGCTTGGGAATGTAAATCCGCAGGAAAGCTTAACGAAGCTAGACTAGATGACGGGCAAGCAGAAATCGTCTGTAAATTAAAAGAACCATTAGCTGACGGACATGTTTCAACCAAGCAAGTTAAATTGACTCTTGATTACAAATATCGAGAATTAATTTCTGAAAAGCTAAGAATCAAACAGAGCAATTAATTTTTATTGATTTATGGTAGAAGAAAATCTTGGAGACTTAGTTGCTCAAATGGTTGCGCTGGCAGTTAAAAATCCAAAAGTTGTAAATCCTGGATATAAGGGAAAGGATGCAGTTGTATATGATAATCTCATAGACCAATTAAATGAATTACAACAGGATTATTCTCTTCTCGAAAAAAGGGTAGATCAATTAGAAAAAAGTCATAGTGAAAAAAGCCCGCCGGAAGATTATAACAATTATAACAAAAAAAGCTACCGATGTGATAGCAGCTCGAAAAAATATAACTATTAGTAATAATGATTAAAAGGCAATCACTTTAACTATTTCTTAAATTAACATCATTCACTTCTCAAAACAACAACCCGCCCAAATCAAGGTGCGGTTTCGCTTCTGCCATCTGTCGTAATGCTTCATCTAAATCCATAACCACGGAAAGTTTTCTATGTTCAATCGGTTGATTTAATTTTAAAGCTCTTTCAATACCATACTGCATGCCTCGGCTTATACCAAAATCTCCATAGACTGCACGCAGGTCAAACTTATCGCCCATGGCCTGACCGGCAGCAATTCCTAAATCTCTTTCTTCTTGAATAGCATCATTTAATATTCCTGCTTGAGTAAAAAATAAATGTGAAGCATATGGTGCTTCTCCCCTCAACAAAGAATCCCTGACACAAAGCTTGGCATAGAAAACATTTCTTCTAGTTGATTCCCAATTATCTCCCTTGAAAGGACTTTCAATGTATGCTAATTTCATGAGTTTTGGTGATAAAATCGAGTTTAAAAGTATTTAGAACATTAAAAATATAGTATTTGTTCTTTGCTTCGCGCCAACATAATTTTCATTCATAAACATAACGATTGGAATATGATTTCCTTCTTTGATTGAGGGTAAGCCACCAATTAACCTTCAACAAATCATTCCGTTCTTGTGAGACTACAACAATTTTTCCAACTATCCCTTCAAATTGATCCATACTCAAATCAATATATAGATTCCTTTTTCTATCACCGTTCCAAGAATGTATTTTTCTTTCAGGAACATAAAGGCCGGCATATTGCTGCAACCCTAATTCTTGTGCTACTGCGTAAGTTACCAATTCACATTTATTTAAAGGAAATCCAAGACTACAACTTTCAAACTCAGAACGAATTTGTTCTAAACCACCCCAATAAGGTAAAACTAAACTTCCGTCTATTTCCGAAAGGATCATTTTGTTCCCACTAACATCACAAACGCCAGAAAACTTTCCAATTGAATATATTCATCACTCCCTTCAACCATCCTGAATTCAACTTCCCCGCACTTATCGACCAGCTCAACTTTCTTTTTGTCATCCAATTTCAACTTCCAAATCTCTTTCTGTATTTGCCTGATCACATCCAATCCAGACAAACCATAATCCAGCATCAGGGATAATAATTTCTTCCGCGATTCCAGAAAATTTCCTTTTGCGGCTAATGATAAGACTTCATTCACTTCTTTTGGTTTAGCTACTGAAGCCATGGAGAAAATCAATTCAGGAGTGATACCTTTATCCATCACCGCGCAGCTTTGCATGATGTTTTCTAACCTTCTTACATCGCCGTCGCAAACATCAAATAAAGCTTCTTTTGCTTCTGCACTAATAACTAATCCTTCTTCTTTCGCAATCTTATCTACTACTGCACCAATCTCTTCCTTGCTTAATGGCTTAAACCTGAATACTGCGCATCTTGATTGAATGGGATCAAGAATTTTAGAAGAATAGTTGCATGATAAAATAAATCTGCAAGTTTTGGTATAATTTTCCATAGTCCGCCGGAGAGCTTGCTGCGCTTCCCTAGTCAGGGCATCGCTCTCATCGAGATAGATCAATTTAAACGGCACTTCGCCGATAGCTTTGGTGCGGGCAAAATCTTTCACCTTCACCCTGACCACATCAATACCTCGTTCATCCGAGGCATTTAACTCTAAAGTATTTTCTCGCCAATTTTCACCGAACAATTCTCGGGCGATCACTAAAGAAAGAGTAGTTTTACCCACACCAGCCGGACCAGAAAATAATAAGTGGGGCATATTTTTTGAAGTTACGAATGCCTTAATCTTCTCTACAATTTCTTTCTGTCCTTTGATGTCGGCAAAAGTTGCTGGCCGATACTTTTCTGTCCAGATAGATGAAGTCATAATTATTCCAGTAAGATGCTACTATATAATTTTATTGGGAATTAGACCATCAAATCTCAAAAATTCCACAATAACAGACTAGTCAGTCCCTGCTGACTGCGCATTGCAGATAACCAGCCTAAAACATCGGAAAATGAGAGATTAAAAAATAATACTAATATTAATGCTGCCAGAAGAATGAAAAAAAATAGGCGGATAGAATTTATGATAGCTTTCACCACAAAAAGAATAACCACTGCTAGCAGCAGTATTGAGACCACGGGATGGGATAAAAAGGGCTGGATATCCATCATAATAGAAGACCAGTGAAACTATTTAATAATTTCTGCAATAAAACACTTATTTGGGGTTGTTGTTATTTAAATGTGGAATTCTGGGAACAAAGATGCAATATAAAACTGCCACTCCAGCCAATAAATACCATCCAAAACCGATAGCCATGCCTATTCCTGCTGCAAACCAGAGCCCTGCTGCAGTAGTTAGATTCTTAATTTTTTCTCCTTTGCTTACCAAAATCATTCCCGCGCCAAGAAAACCAATTCCGGAAACTACTTGCGCTGCAATCCTAGCGGGAGAATTTGGATCGATAACTGTTGAAAGGGCAGTAAAAATCATAGAACCACCGATAACTAATGAATAAGTGCTTTTACCGGCAGATTTTCCGCGATGTTCTCGTTCCAAACCGATAAGCACTCCTGCTATTAGCGATGCTATTAGCTTAAACACAAAACCAAGCTCTTGTGCAGTAAACAAAAAAAAACCGGTTGACATGAATCGTGTTAAGAAAATACCCCCTATTTAACTTTTTCTATAGAGAACTTTGAAAAAAGGAATTTTAGACAATATTAAATTTTTATTTAAAGCTA
>CAYRMP010000079.1:0-5331 GCA_964425545.1 uncultured Methanosarcinales archaeon
GGTGGCAGGTGCTTTATGACGACAGACTTAACCAAATTCACAGAAAATTACCCCTAACAAGTATAATCTGACGGCAAAAGCTTATTTTAATTATAACTCCCGTTCTCTCTTCCTGATTACGATAAAAACAACAGTAAGAACTACAGATAAGACCGTTAAGCCAACTAAAAGATATTCTCTACTGCTCAAGTTGCCAAATACTGCTGCGCTCACAAATCCCGTAAGTAAATTGCCTAAACTAGTTTTTTTTGATGCACCAGCGGCTAAAGAAAGCCCGTCTTCTGCATTTTGTTGTTCATCAACTGGTTCTTCTCCAGTTGTATCTTGTGCAGCTACTTGTAATTTCGTTCCTTCTTGGAGAGATTCCACGGTGTCTTCATTTACACTTTCTGTTTCAATCAATTCTTCCGTACTTGATGATGACGATGATGATGAACTAGAACTTCCGCCCCCTCCACCACCGCCTCCGCCGGAACTGCTACTGCCCGAAGAACTACTTGAAGAAGATGATGAACTAGAATCATCGCTAGAACCATCATCGTTGGAGCCGTCATTATTCGAACTATTACCTGCATCTGAATCCTGATCAGGTTCTGCTGGAAGAGCAGCAGTGGTAAAGTTTTTCAATTCAGAAGTGTTACAATTATCAACTGCATCACAAGAAGTTGCTGAATAATAATATAAAGTAGAAGCAGCTAAATTCAGTAAAGTGATTTCATGAGCAGTTGAATCATTGCCGGAATAATTTTTTTCAGTTCCTAAACTGGCTGAAAGACCATAATTTAATTTTGCATCAGCAACTTCATCAGTAGCCCATTGTATAACTGCAGAACTTTCATTCACATTTACTGCAGCGATGCTGCTTAATGAAGGGCTGCTCCGGTCTACGGCAAACATAACAGAAACAGTATCATTTACAACGCCAAGAATATTTTCGGCTATAACAGTTGCGTTATGATTTCCTTCTGCTAAAGCAGACATCACAACCATAGCTGTCCAAACATCAGGGCTATTCTGCACTGCGGCTATGCTAAAACTATTTGAAGCATTGCTGAAATTAAATAAAACAGTTGATACTCTTGCAGAACTATTTGTGGTAACATTAAACGTTACGGATTCGTTTTTATATATGGAATTTGCCGGAGGACTTACCAGCGTAACTATAAAGAAATCTTCTGGAACAGCAGGAGAAGTAACAGTTACCGTAATTGCTTCGCTTAAACCAATATTTCCTGCTGCATCCTCACATTGCACTTGCAGCGAATGTGAACCAACAGATAAATTGCTATTGGCGGTGAAAGAAGCATTCACTTCTACTAATAAAGTAGAAACATTTGAAGACACATTACTATCCGCCAACAAACCGCATTCTACTGTTAAAGAAAGTACTTCTGCAACCTGAAATTCTAGAGAAGGCATGGATTCAGTAGTGTTAAAAGAAGAATTTAACAATGTAACCTGCGGAGCAGTTCGATCCAGCGTAAAAGAAACAGTCTCGCTCTGATTCGTGTTTCCAAAGGAATCGTTGGCGTAAACAACAACCGTATGAACTCCTTCATTTATTTCTGAAAGATTGATCTCTTTTACCCAGACAGAATTGTTATCTGTAGAGTTATCTGTAACATTATGTGCAGCAAAATAAATTAGAGAATAATTTCCGTTACTGACATTAAACCAAACTGTATCTATAGGAGAATGTTCATCTAGAACTGCTGCGGAAAAAGTATAAGAATTATCGCTAATATTTGCATAAGCAGAAGGCAGAAGCAGGGAAACTGCAGGAGCAATATTATCTATTATAAAATATTGTAAAGTTGTCGCTCCAGTCATGCCTGCGGCATCAGATCCATAGGCTTGGTAACTATGAACGCCTTTGCTGAGATTGGATAAAGTAACTGAATAAGCTGTCGCATTTAATTGGTTCATAGTTATATTGATAACTACTCCTTCTGGAGAAGTCCATTGTAAAAGAGCAGAAGATAAATCCACGTCTGAAGTTATAATGAAAGTAGCAGCAGTGGTGTTTAGTATTGAACTATTCAGAGGCGCATCTGCATAAGTAAGAAGCGGCCGCAGAGCAGCCAAAATATCTACCCGTACATAATTTGTATCAGTAGAAGAATCATAAACAATCTTTCCGCTGCTCAATATTTTAGATTTTATTTGTTCAGTAGTAGGAACTTTTCCATAAGCAAGTTTCCAATATTGTTGCAGAAGCGCTATTGCACCAGAAACGTGCGGAGTGGCCATGGAAGTGCCAGACATAGTTACCATTCCTCCGCCGTCGTTTAAAGAAGTAATTGCTGAACCTGGCGCTGTAATGGTATCATTAAAAAAAGCATGTCGGGAAGCATAACTAGGCATGACATCCGATTTTGTGGTTGCCGTAACTCGGGTAGCATTATTGATGCAAGCTGGACCGGCCATTTTTCCTGCACCGCTGTTTCCTGTTGCCGTCACTACTGCAATATTTTTTCCAACGGCATCATTAATTGCTGCTGCATAAGAAGCAAAATCAGCTTCTGTATCACAATAAGAAGTGTATTGTCCTCCACCTAAGCTGATGCTTATGACTGAAATATTGTAAATGTCTTTATTGGCAATACACCAATCCATGCCGGCCAGAACATCTGCGTCGGGACAGGATCCGCTGGAACTGCAAACTTTTACTGCCGCAATTTTTGCTCCGGGGGCTACGCCGCGAAACACGCTGTCAGTAGAAGCAACAATACCCGCAACATGAGTCCCATGCCCTTGATCATCCATGGGATCAGAATCGTTATTGTAAAAATCAAATCCGGCGAGGTAATTACCAGTTAATGCAGCATGATTATAATCTATCCCTGTATCAACAACACAGACCGTCTGTCCTTCTCCAGTAATATTATTACTGTTGACCTTTACATTCCAGACGTCATCAGCATTAATAACCGGAACAGAACCAGAAAGAAAAATCTGCCTTACCTTGTTCACAATAATTTTATCTACATTAGGATTATCGCGAAGTTTTTCCAACCCTTCTTCCGTAACTTCTCCAGCTAAAGCATTTAAAGTTTCATACTGATACTCTAATTCAAATTCTTTTTTTTCAGTAAACCCAAATAAAGTTTTCTTATCTTCTTGATTAAGATCGTTAAGAACTTCGTCCTGTGTCTCTTTGATGGCTTCTTTCTGTGCTTCTTCGCTTTCCAACTTATTAGAATCATCCTTCAATAGCACAATCACTGAAACTTCTTCTTTTCCCGAATCAAATGCATCAACTATTTCAGAACCAACTTCCGTGTCTGCCGCAAAAGCACCGGTAATTCCTCCCGAGTTGAAAGAGATTATACCCAGCACAATAGTTATTACTATCACCAAAAAAGGAACTGCCACTTTTCTTAATGTACTTCTCATTTTACATCAATACGCCGGCTAGTGGTAGAGTTAACCTCGAACCGATTCCCTCTCCCAAGTTAAAGAAAAAAGTAGACATCACCCCACTAAAAAGGTCAAAGAATCCAGCAGTATGTTCATAAGTGATATAATCAATTTCCGCCAAACCATATTTTTCTCTGATAAATGTTTCAGCATCATCTTTTCCGCCAAGCTGATCGACTAAACCGAATTGCAAAGCTTCTTCGCCAAGAAAAAATTCGCCAGTAGCAATCTTTTGAACTTGTGATACTTCTAAATTCCTGTTTGCTGCAACTTCGGCAATGAAAAAAGTGTGTATCTTGTCTAACTTCTGCTGCAATATTTTACGTTCTTGATCTGATAGTTTCTTGTAAGGCGTACCTAAATCCTTGCGTTCTCCAGCAATAAGCTGTTCGTAACCAACACCGTACTTTTCCATTAGGCCGCTGAATTCCAAATAAGAAGAGATTACCCCAATACTTCCCGTGATAGACATACGATTAGCAATGATATGATCAGAAGCAGAAGCTACCCAATAAGCTCCAGATGCGCCGGATTCACGGATAAGTGCTACAACTGGCTTTTGTGCTTTTTTTACTGCAATAGCAATTTCATCAGAAGCAACTGCTGACCCCCCTGGGGAATTGATTTCTAATAGCAAAACTTCGACAAGGGGATTTTCTTCGGCTTCTTCAATAAAACCAACTATCTCTTTTGAAGAAATGGAAGAAGAGCCAAAACTGGATTGTCCATTTCCGCTTATTGCACCTTCAATTGGAATTAAGGCAACATTTCCTACTTTAGAACCATCGAATAAAAAAAATAACAGCGGTATAACAACGAAAAAAGTGAATAGTACTGCTCCTATGATCAAAAGAATTAACTTTAACCTACTTCCATCTAACCTCTTTTTCATAAACAAAGAGATGAAAGAATTATTGTTTATAAAGTTTTTTGTAAGATCAGCTTGCAGAAACTTTTGAAAAAGTCGCCGCCTAGGCCAAGATGTGAGCCGAGCTAAGGCATTCGTGAGACAAAGTTAAAGTCAAAACCAATAAGAAATAGGTTGCGAGGTTTTGCGAGGCGAACGGCCAAGGCTACTTTTTCTACAGAACATTCTAAACCAAACTTTTTTAAAGCGATTACCGTTTTATCGTATTATCTTAGCGGGGTAGGGAAGCTAGGAGTACCCACTGGGCTCATATGATCTTTCAGAGAGACCCAGGGATCGGTGGTTCAAATCCACCCCCCGCTATCTCTTCTGCATAAATTATTCTACATAAGTTTGACATCTAGTTTCAAAACGAATATTTTTTAAATCCAGTTCAATTCTAACCAATCATGTCAGATTACAAATCCAATACCAATTATGAAAGTAATTCGCAGTCCATGTATTCTTCTGGATGCGGTTATACTAAGAGAAAAAAGATTGGCTGCACCTGTTACGGGCAAGGCTGCAGGAATACCTGCAGGATGTAAAGCTTATTTGAAAGAAATAAAAAATCCGCTCAAAGAGCTTTTGCCAACTGTTCCAATTTTTTAATCAATTCATCTGCCGTTTCTGGATCTATCCTGGTTGTAACATCCTGCTGTTCTTCTTTTTTGTAGACTGCAATGAGATTAATTACCTCTCGTAGCAATTCTGTTGCTTTCAGAATACTCCCATTCTTTCCTTTTACCTTAGATGGTTTAACGCTTTTCATAATAACACCTCTTGTTAGGATTATAGTAAATAAATGAAGAATTTAAGGTTTTCGATGGAAATAGGTCAAAGAAAATAGCCTACGGTTGGTTAATAGACCGGCAGCATGCTCGTTGAGTCACTTCGTTCGCGACTTTCCTTCGGAAACAACTGCGGGGTATTATACTCAAGAAAGAAATGTAATTGTTTAGCTTTCTGAAGTTTAATTTATATTTTCCAGTATGGAAAACTTT
>CAYRMP010000080.1:0-5234 GCA_964425545.1 uncultured Methanosarcinales archaeon
GGAAATATCACTTACGCACTTCAGTTAAAACAGGAAGCTTCTGCTGAAGAATGGAAAAAGTATAGTAAGGAGATTATTAATCACTCTAAAAACAATAACCAGCATAGTTTTCTCTCTCGTTTTTATTATGAAGAGAGGAACTTCAAGAATGCCTATGAATATTCTAAAAATCTACGTGATGCTGCGTACCTCGAGCTCCTCGCTAAAAAGCTTAGCAATGAACACTCCGAATTATCTTGCAATCTCTTCAAGAAATTATGTTTCCATTTCATAGGACAAGGGTCTGGCTGGCCGTATCAAAAAGCAGGGAAGATGCTGGAAGCACTCCAGAAAATAGACAAAACGGCCACTATTTTCAGGAAAACGAAAAACGAAATCATCAAGCTGCATGGGAAGAAGTATTCGTTAATGGCAATTGTGGGGAGAGTAAAATGACAATAAGAGAGGAACTATTTCACTGTAGAAAATGCAACATTTCTATTGGAGGACATAACCGGTACCTCCATGATGGGATGTGCGATGATTGCTTTTTTGAGATATACTTTCCGGAAGAAGCACAGATTGTTGAGACTGACTTAGAACAAATAGGAAGACATTGTAGGAGTAGGCCTGTTCAAAGAGAGAATAGTAATTTCAAGAGGTTTGTTTTGGAAGGCGAATTTGATCAAGAACGATTTGCAAAGATTACAAAAGAGATCAAGAATAAATTATCTTGCCCAAATGGTAGGGCTTGTTGTAACTTGTTAAATGACAAATTAACAAGAGACAATGTTGATACCTTTCTAGAGAATGCAGCGAAATGTCCGATAGTATTCAACGTATTAGAAAATGCAAAGGAAGAGTTCTTGGAAGAGATTTTTGCATTTGAAAATCCAATGTTGTAACCAGTTTTAGTACCCCAGATTCCCTCATAATAGTTAATGCCAAAAAATTTTGTTTATCGTCAGTTATGTTCAGTTTCTTAGAAATTGTTTTAGTCTCGTCTTAGATAAACGAATGTGCCAACGTCGACATTCCCAGCGCAGCCCGAAGCTTTCCCGACAGAGTGTGCCCGAGCTTTGTATGGAAGGGCGGAAACGACACAAGAAAATAAACAACGATTTATTTTCTGTGCAGAAATGTGCGCATTTCTTGCATCGAGAAAGTCATCAGAGGCAAATAAAAAATTACGCATAATGCGTGTTATATTCCCCGAAGGGCTGAAATTTAGTGCAACGTCCCGAAGGGAAATTTCAGAGTTCGGGCTGGCGAACAATTATAGAATAAGGGGCGGGACAATTATTTTTCAGTCTCAAAAAATCCAGTATCTAAATTTTTCTTAACATTATTCCATAAAAATATTTTACCGTTCATTGTTACATAAACACCATGTGGAAGAAGTTGAACAGAAGCAAAAGCCAATCCAATATTGAATAATGCATCGGAATTATCTCTGTTTCCGGGAATTGCTGAACCTAGCAAAACAATGGTTTTTGGTAATTTACTTTTGCCTAAATATTTTGCAGTTATAGGCATTGTCATAGTTCCATGAGTCACAACAATTTTCTTTTCTGGACATTCTTTGCATTTTTTCAAAAGCAATTCTCTATCATTATCATTCACGAATCTACTGTCTTTGAAGCAAACTTCTTCCACATCATAATCTAATGAAATTCTGGATTTTTTGAGCAAACTTGGAATTATGGATTTTTGATTTTTTGGAGCTTTATCTTCTGTATCATAATCAAGATTATCAATTGTCCCGCCCATGATAAAGACTTTTATCGTCATACTGTTAATGTTATTCTACAAACTTAATAAATATTACGAAAGTGAGCCAGCCCGAATTGAATATAACGGTCCATTAGCGAAGTAGCGGATATTTTTAGCTAAGAAGGGCTGAAACTTTAAAATTCAGAGGCACATAACTTCAAAAAGTGTTACTTCCATCAAGGAAGGTTTTTCCACTTTTCTTTGATCAGCGCATTATTGATGTCCATGAAGTATTTAGCCCAGTATTCAGCGGAATACAGCCTTTTCTTTAGCGCGGGAGAAATATTGCCATAAGCGGCTATTATTCTTATCTCTTTGCAGAGGTTTTCAATAATCTCCTGATTTGTTCTCATTATCTGTTCACTCAGTTTTTCGTTGTGCATGGTTTTCACCTTTTTGGTTTTTCCTTAAAGAAAATATGGCGAAGAGGGACTTAGGTGGTTTCCTGCTAGAAGCAAAAACAACCATATGTTCCTCGAGTCCTATCTCTAAACAAAAAGGATGTCAAAAAACCTGCATCGAAAACCAAGAAGAACTAGCCACTGGACAAAGACAGAGAGAAGCTATAACCTGCAAATTCTGATGATATATGATATAATCAGCAAATTTATACTACCCACTCCCGCACTGGACAGGTTCGGATAATGAATATAAATAAAATGATTCAAAAACATAATTATGAAAGAAGTTATCCCTTTGAGCGAAGACATAAAAAACAGGATATATAACCTTAGGGGAGTACAAGTAATGCTCGACAGAGATTTGGCTAAATTATATGATCTCGAAACTAGATCCTTAAAACAGGCCGTAAACAGGAATAGGAGAAGGTTTCCCCCTGATTTTATGTTCAATTTAACTGAAAAAGAAGTTGAATTTATGGTATCACAGGATGTGATACCTTCTAAACAGCATCTAGGTGGCTCTCTGCCCTATGCCTTTACTGAGCAGGGGGTTGCAAACCTCTCAAGTATTTTAAACAGCGAAAAAGCCATTGATATTAATATACATATTATGAGAGCTTTTGTTTCATTGCGAAAATTTGTTACTCAAAATGCAGAAGTCTTTCAGAGATTAGATCGGTTTGAACAAAGACTGTTCGAGCATGATAACCAGTTTGAGCAAATATTCAGACTAATCGAAGATAAAAATTTGAAACTGGAAAAGGGAATCTTTTTCGAAGGCCAGATATTTGATGCCTACAGATTTGTTTTCGATTTGGTTAGAAGTGTTAAAAAATCCATCATACTGATAGATAATTTTATTGATGAATCTATTTTTGTATTATTCAGCAAGAGAAGAAAAGAAGTAAAAGTCATAATTTATACAAAACTAAACCAACAATCATCGCTTGACCTGGAAAAGTTTAATGCTCAATATGAACCAGTTGAAATTAAAGAATTTACAAAATCACATGATCGGTTTATGATAATAGATAATAAAGAAGTATACCATTTTGGCGCTTCATTGAAAGATTTAGGGAAAAAGTGGTTTGCTTTCTCAAGATTTGACAAAGAAGCATTAAAGTTACTGGAGAGGTTATAACCTAAAATGGATGTCATAGAACTTGTAAAAAAAGAAGCGCTACGAAGAAGATATAGCTACAAAACTATAAGTGTATATTGTTATTGCTTACAGAAATTCCTCCGAATGTACCGCGATGTTGATCCGAGAGCAATCAAAAAGCAAGATATACAAGAATATTTGGATAAGCTTGTAGAGCGGGATGCTCCCGGAAATACTATTAATGTTCATCTAAATGCCATTAAATTCCTGTACGAAGAAGTGCAACAATTATTTTCAGTTATTTCCAACAAAAAGCATCTTTTAATGATTACTTTATTGTATTCTGCGGGTTTACGAGTAAGCGAATTAGTGCATCTCAAGGTAAGAGATCTTCAGATTGATAGAAATTACGGCTGGGTAAGGAACGGAAAAGGTGGGAAGGATCGTCTTTTCATCATTGCCAAGAATATAAAGAACCATTTGGAAGAATGGATTAAATCTAATGATCTTTCACTAGATGATTGGTTATTTAATGGCAGAGGGAAAACGCATATTACTACGAGGAGTATTCAGGCTATTGTAAAGGATATGAACAAAAAGGCGAAAATGGATAAAAATGTACATCCGCATACCTTGCGGCATTCATTTGCAACACATTTAATTGAAAATAAGTATGCTGTTACTGACATACAGCCGCTTCTTGGACATAGTAGTCCTGAGACAACACTGACTTATGTCCATCTTGCTACCAATAGGATGATCGGCGTGGAAAGTCCATTTGATTCTCTAGAACAGAAGAACGAGAAAAAATAAAAAAGCATAGTCCTCTAGTTCATACTTTATAAACAATGAAAAACACGAGTAATTAAAAGAAGATATAAAAAATCACTTCACTATTTCATATTCTTTGACAATGAGAACTAAGAATATCAGCAACAGTACTGCGCCGGCAATCATGTGCCAGACACCTTCTAATAAGTTTTCTGCGGTCAAGGAAAGGTACATGCCCCAGCCCATCACGATAAAGCCCAGCCAAAGAAACTTATCTAACACTAATTTCAAGATTTCAAATTCTTGGGCTTCAGATAAACGTTTTTTTCCATTTGATGATTGTCGTGCCATTTTAGATACCTCTTTATCCTACACGCACGAAGAAGCTTCGGGTGTCGTACAATTCACAGTTTGGGCCAACAGCAGCTGGGTTGCCGCATGCGCCAGGAGTGCTTTCTGCTAACACATCAACTTTATACAAGTAATTTCCCGCAGCACTGCTCTTAGCAGAAAGGGTTATAGGAATAACATCGCCGGCAGTCGGAGATAATCTTTTTTCTACTAGATTATTGTAAAAAAAAGTGATTTCATTTCCCGCCTCAGGACTTTGATCTTCTGTTCCATCAGGGTTTTGCTTTTTGATAAACTCAATTTTAACTCCAAAAGTTTTCTCAGTTAATCCAGTATTTACGATACCAATGTTTTCTAGTGCTTCTTTTCCTCTTTCTAAAGTAACTTGAGAAGTTATGGATACCTTCTTTCCGGAAACCCGCAAATCTTCAAGTATCTGTTCCTTGATTTTAGCTTGAACTCCTTTGCTGGTTTCACTGATATCTTTGAATGTGCCTTTTACAAAACCTAAACCTAAACCCAAAACAGTAAGAGCAATAACGATAATAACAATAGCTTGAATTGACATCTCAAGAGAACCGTTTTTATTTAGTCTCATCTGGTACACCTCTTTTTGATACTTCTATTTGAATACCTAGATTACAAACAAATCATTTAGGTATTTAAAGGTTTCTACCTCTGGGCACAGTTCTTTTTCTGAGTGATAATTATCATTAATGCCAAGGTGTGAGTGAGGAACTGCCATTCGTCAGAAATAATTATTGTTGCTTTTAATCGAAAAAACCAGCAGTTTTCGGAACAAGAAAGAAATATAGAAAAGCACCGAGCGAACGGCAATGATGATTATCACTCACTTT
>CAYRMP010000081.1:0-5086 GCA_964425545.1 uncultured Methanosarcinales archaeon
GATAATCTGAAAATTCTATTATAGTTACTGGAGCTTTTTTATCTCCTAGTACTGGATCGTCGTCTAAACTTACTTTTACTCTTTGCTCTGGCTGATTAACTGCTGGTCCTTCACCTACTGGCGGGTTTACCACAGCACCTGTAGGGGTATTTCCTCCAAGACCAAAGCCACCTGTAGCAAGAGAGATAACAAATAATAACGCAAAAACACCTGTAGCTATTTGCCACATTGTGTGTTTTGACACTTTTAACGTGATATTCTCTTTTTCTGAATCATTTTTAGATATACTCATATCATCAGATTTTTTACTATATTCTTCCATAAGAATGGCCTCCTTTATTTAAAGTTGTAAAACCAAGATATTTACCTTGTTTTTATAGGTTTTGTTTTTTAGTACGTGTTTAGCTAAATAGATATTTAGTTCATAAAAAGAGATAAAATAGTTAATTCTAAGAATTCCGTGGGTTAAATAAGGGGAAGAGAAGTGAAAATACCCGGAATTAGAAGGATTAAGTAAAAGTGAAATAATGAGAAGATATCTTGTTCTTGAGCAAAGAGTTAAAAAGAAGACTCCAAGCATATGAAAATGCCCATACTCCCCTTCCCAAGATAAAAGAAGATACCCAAAAAGAGAGAAATCAAACAACAAAGTAGGTGCTCCTAAAGGGCATCAAGTGTATGGGGAAAATATGGATTTGTACTTAAAGAAATTAAATGGTTTGAAAAACCGATCCCATGGAATGGAAATCTTGGTTTTTGGAATAAAGAAATTAAACCTCAATTGAAAGGTGATGAGAGAAAAAACATTTTACTTATTTAAATATCTTTCAATTCTGTCCATCGCATCATTAATCCGCTTTAAATCAGTAGCATAGCTGAACCTGATAAACCCTTCTCCATACGAACCAAATTCTGTTCCTGGTACGGTAGCTACTTTGGCTTTTCTTAGTAATTCCTGAGCAAACGCAAAGCTTTTCTTCTTTGTCACAGAAGTTATATTTGAAAATGCATAAAAAGCTCCGAATGGCTCGCAAGTTTTTAGGCCGGTCTCATTTAACCTTTTGACAATAAACTTTCTTCGTTTGTCATATTCCTTTCTCATTCGTTCTATGTATTTACCAGAGAGGTGTAATGCTTTCAAAGCAGCAATCTGGGAAATATGTGGTGCACAAAGAGTTGTGTAGTGGTGGACTTTTGCAATTGGGTTAATTAACTTTTGTGGGCCATGAACATAGCCAACTCTGAAGCCAGTCATTGCAAAACTCTTTGAAAAAGTATGGAAGGTAACTGCATATTTCTCCATGCCATTTAGGGAAGCAAACGAAATATGTTTTTTTCCATAAACTAATTTTTCATAGGCTTCATCTGAAAAAACTAATACGTCATTTTCAACAGCAATGTCTGCTACTTCTTCAAGAACTTTCTTGGAAAGAACATTGCCGGTTGGATTTGCAGGAGTGTTAATCAAAATCACTTTCGTCTTTTTCTTGTCTACCAACTTAGCTAATTTATCCGGATTTATCTCAAACCCGTCTTCCTCATCAAGTTTCAAATAAACTGGATATGCATTTATCAACTCAATCTGCGGAATATATGCAAGATAGCCGGGGTTTTGCAGAACAATTTGCTCACCCGGATCAAGGGTTGCCATGAACGCGTCAAGCAAGCCTTCCTGACTTCCAGTTGTTACAATTATATCTTCTTCATTGGCACTTTTTATTTTGTTCTCTTTTCTCAATTTTTTAGCGATAACTTTTCTTAAGTCCTGTCTTCCTCTCGGATCAGAGTAATGCATTCCTTTTTGCATATTCTTTTTTAAGTATTCAACAATTGGTTTTGGAGTAGGAAAGTCAGGTTCACCAGGACCTAAAGAAATAATGTCCTTTCTTTCAGCAGCTATTCCGAGTAACTTACCAATTATTGCATCAGGCAATTCTAATTCTCTTTCAGATATATGTGTCATTTTAAGCTAGTGTGCGGGCAGGATTGCTTCAAATCAAACTTATACAAAGCTATAAAACCAGCAAGCAATAACAACCCACCTCCGACATAGGTTGTTGACGAAACTACTTCGTGCAAGAACAGATAAGCAAAGAATATTGATGAAACCGGAAGGGTCACCAAGTAGATCAGTGCGGAAATATTTGCATCAACTTTCTGCAGCGCATAGCCCAGAAGCCAGTAAGCAATTCCGGTGGATAATACTCCGAGCAACACCAAGTAATGCCAGACTTCAAAAAAACCTTCAACACCATAATAAATGACAAATGGTAGTAACACAATGGTCGCAAATCCAAGAACCAAGAAAATTGAATTATGGTGATGTTCTTTTTCTTCATGCCTAAGATAAATAAGGAAAAATGAGAAAGTTATTGCGTTGGCAAGCGCAAACAAATTCCCAGCTAAATAGCTTGGAACAAATGGGTTCAGAATGTAAATTCCAACAAGAGCAACTATTATTGAAAAGGTTAATTTCCAACTTACTTTCTCGTGCAGGGTAAAAAATGCAATTACGGGAATAAATATCACATAAAGAGAGTTAATCAAAACCACATTTGCAACAGGAGCAAACAGGAAAGCGATCGCATAAAATGAAAAAGCAACTGCCATAAGCGAGCCAGTTATAAAATAGTGTTTCAGGGTCTTATAGTTTATTGGTTTGATTTTCTTGTCTTTAATCAGAACAACAGTAAGCATAAAAAGGAACGCAAAGAACAGACGAAAGAAATTCATAGACATTGCTGGAATTTTGTTATCTATAAAATTAACTAAAACTCCTATTAAACCTACCAGAATCGCTGATGCGATAATGGCCAACTTGTATTTCATGTAAAACATATTTTTTGCTTTAATATAAACTTAACTAAACCAACCATATCCCCGAAAGACTTTCTAAGACGAATTTGAAACCTTAAACTAAGTAAATTTCTTTTAATAAGAACCTACATTTCTTATTTACTTCCTTTGTAAAGGGTGAAAATAGACTGTCTTAAGAGAGCTCACACTATGCGATTATAGCTAATCCAAGAAAATGAATGGCTACCAAACTTTTTCAAGAGTAAGTAATACTCTAGATGAATGAGAAAGAACTTGAACTGCATATAAGGAAAGATTAACCAAAGAACATGTAACAATAGACTTATCATGAAATAAATGCCTAATCAAGTAATGAGTTGATTTACTTTTAATCTTTGCTTCATCTTGTACTCTAAAATTGGTTTCAATCTACCATCTTTTTTTGTGCAAGTAAAACATACTCGTTTTTTATTTTTTTGTAAGAAAGGTTTTTAAAACTACTTAAATAAGTACTAATATGGGCCTCTTTAAAAATAATCCTATTATCTTTTTATCCAGGAGAGTCTGGAAGTACTCTGAAGGAAATAGAAAGAAGGTTGCTTTGTATCTAACCCTTTTCTTATTTGCAGATTTACTTGCTTTGCTAGAGCCAATAACAGTGGCTTTTTTATTGAATACTATACAAACCCAAGGAGTCAATACTGGAAATTTTTATTATTTAATTGAAATTATATCTTTACTAGTACTATTAGAGGTTGGAATTTGGTGCTTTCATGGTCCGGCCAGGGTTATAGAGAGAAAGAATTCCTTTATCGTAAAGGCGAATTATAAAAAATATTTAATAGATGGAGTAATACACCTACCTCTACAGTGGCATACAGACCATCACTCAGGAAATACTATTGATAAAATTGAGAAAGGCACTAGTGCATTACAGGAGTTTTCGTCAAATGGATATGAGATTATTGAGGCGCTTGTAAGATTATTAGGCTCTTATATTGCTATAATTTATTTTAATTTGCATGCCAGTTATATTATATTGTTTATGTCTATAATTGCGTTTATGCTTGTAGTCAGGATGGACCAGAGATTAAGAAAGTCGTATAAAGAGCTTAATAATACTGAAAATGAAATATCAGCCAAAGTGTATGATACAATCAGCAACATTAATACGGTTATTATATTGAGCATTGAAAATGTTATTTCTAAAGATATATGGAAAAAAATTATGAAACCGGCTAACTTGTTTAAACATACTATCAAATTAGACGAGTTTAAATGGTTTTTAGTATCTTTAAGCGCTGTTTTGATGACTTTTTTTGTTTTGGCATCTTACATTTACATTGAGCTAAATAAGGGAGGTGTTATTTTAATTGGTACTCTGTATGCTTTGTATGGATATTCTGGGAATATAAGCAGTCTTTTCTTCAGATTTGCAGGAATTTACGGCAGAGTGGTGAGACAGAAAACAAATGTAGAAAATTCAGAAGAGCTTAGTAAAGAGTTTAGAGATAAAAACAAGCTTAAAAAAGTAGCCTTTCCTAAAAAATGGAGCCTGTTGAAAATTGAGGATTTAAGATTTTCCTACCATTATAAAGAAACATATTCACATCTTGACAATATTTCTTTAGAGTTTAAAAAAGGGGAGAGAATTGCTTTAATTGGAGAAAGTGGAAGCGGGAAAACTACTTTTTTAAAGATAATGAGGGGCTTATATGAGCCAAAACATGTTAAAATTAATCTAGATAATGTTAAGGTACCTAGTTTTAAATCTATCGAGGATTCTATTGTTTTAATTCCTCAAGATCCTGAGATTTTTGCTACTACAATTAAAGAAAATATAACTTTGGGTTTGATTTATAAAAAAGAGTATACAACCAAATTTACAGATATGGCCTGTTTTACAGAGATTATCAAGAAATTGCCGAATGGGATTAGTTCTTCTATTGTTGAGAAAGGTGTTAATTTAAGCGGCGGAGAGAAACAGAGATTGGCTTTAGCTAGAGGTTTATTGGCTTGTGATGACAAAAAGATAATTTTATTAGATGAACCAACTAGCAGTATTGACACAACAACTGAGCTGAAGGTTTACAAGAATATTTTTGAGACCTATAGGGATAGAACTATTATTTCAACGATTCATAGATTACATTTGCTGCCTATGTTTGATAAAATCTACTTGTTTGACGGCGGAAAAATCGTTGCTTCAGGATCTTTTTATGAGCTGTTGAAGAATTCAAAACTATTTAATGTATTATGGCATAAGAAAAAAAAAAAATCAAGAAAATTT
>CAYRMP010000082.1:0-5059 GCA_964425545.1 uncultured Methanosarcinales archaeon
AAAGATTCAGGATTTTATAGATGACTGGGATGAACAGCACTCTGAACAAAGGGCATAGACCTTTATAGAACTTTAAATAATTCATTAAAACCAACAAAATAATTCATAAATTAAAATTCATAAGTTTTGGAATAATTAATAATCCGATTTTATCGTTGCTAGTTTTTTAGTGGTTGATAGATTATATCTCTTAGAGCCTATCCGCATAGACAGATAGAATATTGATACTATCGAAGACATAATTAAGCGAAGTTTACCCTATCTGGATAGGTTCTTAGTAATTAAATATAATTAATGTCAAGAGGGTTTTTCCAAACCCTTTTTAATTAAAATAGAAACTGAAGAAAGAAAAAAATAATGGAAAGAGAGATAAGTGAGCTAATGCTTCTTCTTGATGATATTTATGCTGGCATTTGGGGAAGCATGAGAACAAGTGATGAAAGTGGATTTTATGCACTGCTGGATGAAGCAGGCGAAGTTGCGGATATTATAAGGCATAAACCAGAATTTGAAAAATGCGAGTATGCTGAAACAACTACTAAATTAATAAGTTCAGCTGTTAGAAATGGAAATTTTAGATTTGCCGAGTTATTAAGGAGAGATCTTGCCTATTTTATGCACTGCTTTTTGGAACCTTCTGACTATCATTATAATAGCAGAGTTTGAGTAGACTGTGATTTAGCAGTTTTTTATGTTATTTTGATCAAAATTACAGATATTTTTGAATAATATTTGACAAAATTTTTTTATTTAACTGGCAAGGTCAGGCTAATGGACTATGAGCTATGCAATTTTTTCAACAACAGACAGCAGAGAATATATCTGCTCATCAGGGTAGCTGATTGTCGCTGTCTTCTGGTCAGAGTCACTGGAGTCAATTGTTATGATTGTTCCCCATCTATCCGCCTCTTTTTTCAGCTTGATGTTGCTAGCAACGGATATTTCATCAAATAATTGGTCATTGCCCCATGTTCTTAATGCCTGATCAACTCCCAGTCCATCATCAACATTTCCTCCCGGCTCAAGAGTAATAATAACTGCTTCGTAAACATTCCTGTCGTCTTTTTCTTCAAAGATAACAATTGCAGGATTTACTATGTTCCCTCCTCTCGGGCTTATAAGATAAATTTTATACTTATTAATTCCCGCATACGTAATGTTATAAGTTACAAAACTATATGGCCCAAGAGAAACTGTCTTTGGTATGCCGGTAGAGACATCTGTATAACCATTTCCATTAGGAAATTTTAATGTAGTAAGAGCATTTCCATTACCATCCCAGTTATCTAATTGTATAGTCAATGGCTCATAGAAGAACAACTTAGCTTCCTTTGATGTTGAAATAGTTGGATAGATAACAGCTACTCCTGCTCCTGAGCTGTCAGGCTGATTCACTCTTACATATCTGGTATCTTCAGAAGCGCTAGAAGCTCCAAAGTAATTTATATTATAGACCTTTCCTCCAATCGTAACAGTACCTGAGCCTTCTCCGGTAATTGTAGCTTCGTAAGAGTCTCCTGAAAAGACATCTTGGAACTTAATCTTGTCTTTGCTGTACGGATTAGCAGATGTTCCTGTATCGTTATATACCTGTGTAAGCTTAAGCAAACGCCCATCATCTTTATTGCCAACCATCAACATTTCATTTCTAAATACCTCCCCAGCCTCAAAAACAGAAATATTTTTTCCTTCAGTATCGTGCTGAAGCTCAATAGATGCGCCGCCTGTTCTGTTTACTGCAAATTGCTGGTCTGATAGAGTATATCCTCTGCTATCTGTAAAAGTTACACCCATTCTGTCATCAGCAAGGTTTTTAATTTCTATATTTTCTCTCCCAAAAATGTGATTATTAGCTATATTTAGATCTGCAAAATTTATTCTGAAACTTCCAAACACAGGATCTATAAATGATTCTCCGGGATGCAAGGCATCTTTGTCAGAATTTGGAGCAGTTACGCTAATAGTTATTCTACTGGCTGAGTTAATGCCTCCATTGATATTTACTCTAGCACCGTCAATAATTACATCGTCTTTTGTAACTGCACCACTGCTTAACAAAGTAATTTTGTCAATTCCGCTTAATAATACTAGCTTGGTAGAAGTTGTAGAATCATCTATTATATATTCCCGGCTAAATAATACTATTTTTTTGCCTTTTGTATCTACATGAGTAAAATCAATTGCCTTGTTAAATGTAATCGTGGCATTGTACAAATAATTAGAAGGATTAGTTGACATACTTAATACAAAATCAGGATCAAAACTGCTTGTTGGCCCCTTGTCGTAAACTAGTCTTGGACCTGTGTTTCCAAAAACTCCGCCGATAACAATTTTTTGAAAATAATTCGCTTCTACATTGCCAGAAAATGTGCCATTAGATAAAACAGTCGGAAGATCTAAACTTGTGAAGTCACTCTTTATCTTATTGATTGAGTCATTTAGATAAAGATTGACAAAGCCGCCTCCACCGCCTCCTCCACCTGAACCACCTCCGCCGCTACCGAGAATACACGCACCATTCTTGCAACCATTGGGGCACTTATAAACATCAAAAGTAACTGGGGGAAGATCACCAATTTGCTGCGCAGTGCAATATGCTTCTGCAACATAACAATTATCACCTTCGCAGGCATCATTATACCAATCAATATAATCGTAGTAAGTTCCATTCTGCTCGGCATAATATCCATCATACAACCAATTTGACTTTGGGATAACACATTTGTCAGCATAAGAAACAAAATCTCCTAAAGAATCTTCTGCTGTTACATTGCCAGTCGTGTAATAATTCTTTCCTGAATCACTATCTATGCACAATAAACCTTTTGCAATTAAATTAAAGCTCGTAGTTCTTGCCTTCCCCCCACCTTTTCCTGTTATATTAATTTTATAGCTTCCAGCAGGAGTTGAACTGGTTGTTTTTAAATTGAAAAAAGAGGTGTAAGATGGAAATCCAGAAAGTATGTCAAATGAGCAACTGCTTGCAGGAGGACAGTTATTATAAGAAAGGTTAACCTGCTGCGTAGTTCCTGATATTAATGAAACTTTTAATGAAGCAAAGATATTTGAGCCAATCCCATAACCAGCTTTGATTGTTGTATTTTCTGGATATATGCTTAATGAAAAGTCAAATGGCTCTGGCGGCTGCGCAAGGCAGATTTCACTTTTACAGCCGTATTTACAGCTATAACTCACACTAGAAGATAAGTTATTCAGGCAAACTGCCTCGCTTAAGACTTTACTGTCGATACAGCTATCATTTATTATTTTAACTACATTCTTGCCTTCATATTCAGTTGCTATTCCATTCACTCCATAATTATTCCCCCCATCACTATCAACACAACTTGTCATGCAATTAAACTGGATTTTTTCTGCTTTTCCATCAAGAAGTATGCTTGCATAACCACTGCAAGTACTCTTCCAGTTTAGCTCATATCCTTTCAATCCAGAAACTTTGGCTATGCAACTTCCTATACCACTACAACTCTCCGTAGTATCTATAGCATCACTATCAACATAACATTTTTGCTCTGTTTTTGCGTTGCTGAAAACACATGTAACATCTTCAGTTACTTTGGGCCTTATGCAAGCATCATCGTTGCATCCCAAAGCGCAATAAACATTCTTGGATCTAACTTTTCCCCTCGCATCGCAATAAAACTCCTTTACTTTGCTTTTGCTGGAGCATTTGTCTGCCCGAATATTCTGAACAACATTATCCTCTAATCTTACTTTTAATGTTGTTGACTTGTCATAAATCCCGCCATCTATATTATTTCCATCATAATCTATGCATTTGACATTTCCTTTTTTGTCAACTGATTCAACGATATTTCCTGTCACACCGCCGCCAAATATACCGCCAAACCAATCCCTAATATCAGCAAGAGTTAGGGCAGATGTGAAGGCAGAGAGCATTAAAATTAAAACAATACCAGCAGAAAATATAAGCAACCCCTTTCTCATCTTATTATTAGCACTATCCCATTTAAAAAGTTATGTGAAATCGGTGAAATCGTGTTAGAAAAAAGTTGAACACCTAAAAGAATTATCTTGATAGAAACTTATCTCTAATTGGCAATAAGTAATAGTTACAACAACGATAATATGCTCAAAGCTCAACTGAATGCCCATAGCCCTTTATTAATAATTTGCGGAGCAGACTATATTTTAAGGAAAAGTACATACTTTAATTTATTATTAATCTAAAAGTAGTATCTTAACCGAAAGCTTTATAAATCTTTATTTAATATTTTAGAATATGCGGAAAAGATTATCTGAAGAAACAAGAGAAGAAATTAGAAGATTATATAATAAAGGTAGTGGATTGACTCCTACTGAAATAGTTAAACAAACTAGAGTTTCTTATTCTTTTGTATATGGTTTAACAAGAGCTAAAGAAAGAGGATTTGCATCTCGAACAGAGTATGAAAAGCATTTAGTTAAAGAGAGGAGAGGATTTGCGTCTCTAGCAGAATATCGAGAGCATTTAGCTAAAGAAAGAGGATTTGCGTCTCGAACAAAGTATGAGCAATATTTAGCTAAAAAGAGACAGCAAAGACCAGAAAATCAAGGATTGGGTAAATTAATAGTAACAAGATTAAAAGAACTTGGGAGAAATCAATCTTGGCTGGCTAGAGAAATAAAAGTTACAAGGCAAGCAGTTTCACTATATGCACAAGGAAGATCTGTTCCAACAGAAGATTTACTGGAAAGCTTATATTTTTTTCTTGATATCCCATACAAAACAGTGGATCATTTATTAGAATAATATTTTCTGTTGCGAAGCAACTGCTGGCACCCTGTTCTTGCGAGGGCTCTCAAATTGAAGCTAACATCGGAATTATGAGACCTCAAGTATCAGGGATATGGTTAGAGCGATATAGGATAATTGTCTTTTATCATTAGTATAGCCAATGATTAGGATAATTATTTTCTACCCATTTATTTACTAATCTATTTTTTATTTAATTCTTTCTACTGCTCCCATCAGAACCCCTCAGAACAAAACCGGCGTGATGAAAACCTCTATCAATGCGCCGATGAAAAGGGTAAT
>CAYRMP010000083.1:0-5050 GCA_964425545.1 uncultured Methanosarcinales archaeon
AAAATCTATCTTGCTCCTCATTCTGCGAGATTACGCGCAGTTACGCCTCAAACAGTATTGACAAATGGCGGGCTTGCTCTTGAAGCGAATGTTATTGAAACTATGCGGGCATACGACAGGAAGGATCATATTCTTAATCTTGAATTGACGGAAGAAGAAGCAAGAAACAGTCAAGTATGGCTTGATTTTGCTGCAGGCAACCAAGAGCGATTAGATAAGTATGTTGAAAATACTTTTCGCTTTGGAAAAGACAAATTTAATTACGATGCTATGATGGGCGTTTTTGTTCCTGCTGAAGAAGAACCAATTGAGCGAGCAGTGGTGCTCGGTGGACTTTGCGACGGGTGTCGGGCCGGTGGCGGTCGTCTCGGCGACGGCGCCCGTTTCGTTGGGGTGCGTCGGGGAGCGAAGCGACAGAAGCGCCCGCAGGGCGCAACGCGCAGAAAGGAAGTCCTTACAGAACCGCAGTAGAAAATCCCCTTTAAAGTTCATTACGATGCAATTTTAGCAGACCCGGAAAGCGCAGTAAAAGCTCTGGATGATCAAAAAACTGCAGGTCTTTTAAGAATTATTTCCAGCTATCTTGCTAGAGAAAAATAATTACTTGATTCAATTTTAAAAAATAATGTTTGATTAACCTTCTTTAATTTCCAGAAGACTTCTTATTCCAAGCATATCTTCGTAGAGTTGCGGTCTGTCCGTATCCGCAAGAAGCGCATTTTTTCTTAATTTTATGAAATGAAGATTTTCCGCATCGTCTACAGCGAAGGTGGTTTCTCTTCCCACTCTTCATTCCCATGCTTGCTGTTCCTTTAGTCATGTTGCGTCCTCAGTGAATCAATTATTATGCTGGTGAAATAAAAGTGATAGTATCGCCGCGGATGAATACTGTTCCTACTTTTCTTTTTAATTCTCCGCTTTCATACTCACTTGCATCTTCTAAAACGGTATTGATATGAATATCAAATGCTCGTAATTTTCCGGTGAAATGGTGTCCATTCTTAAGCACCACCATAACTGTTTTATTTCTTGCTGCATTCAGCGTATCTAAGGGTCTTGATTCTTCCATTGTTTACGTGCGCTCCATATTTTTGGTATTTAGGAAAGATGATGCTATATAAAGGTTTCTAAAATTTTGGCTTCATCCAATAAATAGCCACCGCCTTAAGACGAACGATACAAACGATTAAAACATATTATTGCGTCGGGGTGTTGACCCTCAAGTCACTACGTTCGTGACTTTCCTAACGGAAAGTTACGGGGGTGGCGCATTACTTTAATAGAAGCAGAAGAGTGAGTGGCTGTGGCGTTTATTTTTGGATGAAGCTTAAAATTTTGGTGGAATTTTGTAAATTTATTCGGCAACAACCCCTAGGCAGGTATAAGCGTTACCGTCTTCTCGCCCCCATCGTATTTGTCGAGAGCAGACGTTCCCGTATGGAGCTTCCCCTAGTCTGCCCTGCTGTAAAAGAGGAAGAGACTCGGCCTTATGACGATAATGCTTTGGGTTAAACAGTGTCCTTTCGCGGAAGAATTATAAATAGAATAGTTATTTTACAGTACATGATAAATTTCACTAAACTTAAGAAAGATATTCAAGACTATGACGCAGAACGTGAGAACTTAATCAAGAAAAGCAGGGATGTTCTCAAGCTGAGCAAGCAAATCATCTATGCAGTCCATCGTGACGATATTACAGAAGCTGCTAAATTAATCAAAGATATTGAAACAGAGAAAAAGAAATTAGATACTATTGCTAAACACAGCCGCAAGATGGGCAGCGAGGGCAGCTATAAAGTTGCTATCCAGGAATATGCTGAAGCATTATTGTATTACCATTTTGTTAAAGACGGAAAATTAGTTGACCTTCCGATTGACACTGAACATTTTATTCTGGGATTGTCTGACCTTCCTGGAGAGTTGGTCCGGAAAGCAGTATTTTTAGCTGGAAAAGGCGAAGTTGAAAAAGTTATCAAGATTAAAGATGAAGTAGATATGATTTACGGAGAATTATTGAAATTTGATTTCCGAGACAACGAAGTAAGACGTAAATTTGATGCCGTAAAATATGATCTGCGAAAGCTGGAAGATTTAGTGTTGGATCTGAAATTGAAAGGAAGGTAATTGATATCCTTCTGTCACGATTTCTAGCTCTTTCAATTTTTTGTTATGAATTAATCTACGTCCTTCTTTCTAACCAAGTAATCTCTGAACTGATCTTGAAGGGAACCAAGCAGTTCTTCCAATGCACCTTTTTTTTGTTCCAGCACCAAGGCACTTATTTCTTTGACTGCATCACCGTACATTTGTACTGCTTCTTTTGCAAAGGGATTAGCGGTTTGTATTCCGGCATACAACGACGGATCCTGCGAAAGTATCCTGGATATAGCATAAATATTAAGTGTGTGCAGAGGAGTGGTTAAGCCTTCAGGTGCAGGAATATTTTTCATCTTAGTAAGCGCATAGGCAAAAGAAATATTAGAAATATGAGTTAAACACTGTACTGCAGCCATGGCCTTGTCGTGTTCTTCCGGAGTCATGAATGTAACAATTAATCCTAACGATTCTAAAACAGTTTTGTACCATAAACCATACGTTTCACCTCTCGCCGGACAGAGAATCATATTTTGATCCTGCAGATTTACATTCGGCCCAAATAGGGGATGTCCGCCAATAATTTCTGCCTGAGAATATTGTGCCATTGCAGCAACTGGTTGAGTTTTTACAGAAGTAAAATCTGTAAGCAGAGCTTCTTTTCTAACATAAGGCCCTATTTCACGCACCACTTCTTCAGTTTTATCAATAGGAACAGAAACAATAACTACATCTCCCAGTTGTGCCAGTGCAGTATTATCAGTGTTATCTTCGTTAGAAACTAAAACCGTGTATCCTTCTCCATGGAAAGCCTCCGCAAATAAAGATCCCATTTTCCCCCTGCCGCCGACGATAGAAATTATTTGTGGTTTCATTGCTGTACTTCTCGTGATTTATGCATAATTAATTCAAATAATTTAGCCACAAAAGTTTCATCATCGAATCCCAGCTGTTTAAATTGTTCTATTCGTTTAGTTATTATTTCCAGTTCACGTTTTAGGTCATGAACAGGCAAATCATTCTTTCGTTTGTATTCAGCGATTTCTCTGCTGATTTTTAGCCGTCGCGCCAATAATTCTAACAGCTGCAAATCAACATCATCTATTTTCTTTCTAAGTGAACTTAGTACCATCTTTGCACCACTTTTTTATGTTCAATCTGATCCATATAAGCTTTAAATTTAGAAAGAGTAAGCCCTTGTTTTCTATCGCATACTGGAATTCCGTTAATGTCTAAAGGTTCATCATCCCTTATTACTTCAATAATCAGTCCATTTGCTCCGGCAGCTAAGTACATTTCGGCAGCAAAAGGCACATACTTTGTTTCTCCGGTTGAATGATTTGGGTCGCCAATCACTGGAAAATGAGTATGTTCTCTTAATTCAAGCAGCAAGGAAGGGTTAGGGGTATTGCGCATGTTTCCTTCAGTAATATTCATCCCTCTTTCACACAAGATTATTTTTTCTGCGCCTTCGTTAGCAACATATTCAGCAGCGCAAAGCACTTCTAATAAAGTTGTCTGCAAAGCAGTTTTTATTAAAACTCCTTGACCATTTTGTGCAGCATATCTTCCTACTTCTTTCAGCAATTCTGTGTTTTGCATGCTGCGCGAACCGATCTGAAACACATCGGCAAAATCACCAACTTCTTCTACTTTTCGTGGATCTATAACTTCAGTAACCAGGGGTAATCTTGTTTGTTTTCTAGCTTCTGCTAAAATTTCCAAGCCTTCAAGACCTAAACCTTGGAAGGAATATGGTGAAGTTCGCGGTTTGTATGCTCCTCCGCGTAACATATCTGCTCCGGCTTCCTTTACGCCGTGAGCAATTCCCATAGTCTGTCTGTAAGAATGAACGGTGCAAGGCCCGGCAATGATCAGTGGCTTTTCTGTACCCACTTCTACTCCTGCAATATTGAAAGTTATGGTTTTAAGATTGCCTCTAAATTCTTCAAATTGTTCTCGGTCAACTAAGCGGTATTCTTTCATGTTTTTATTTCCTCCGGCTTATGACTCTCTCTACATCTTTTTTACGGATTCACAGAAGACCGGGATTTTCCGGCCAAGCAAACCCGTCAGTCAATAATAAAAGATATAACTAAAAAACACAGAGATATAACTAACGCGCCAGATTGATGGGCAAATATTAGTTTGAGTCATGTTTGCCTAAAATAATTAAATGGTATTTAAATATTGCTGTAGAGAATATTTAGTCGAGAGTACTTAATCTTCTAAGGAATAGAATAAAGTCCGCGTAGCAATGGCGTGCCGTGGTCTTTGTACACCAGGTGTTGGAACAGTTCAATATACGTAGGATTAATTTTTAAGGATTGATGCTGTAAATGCCGATGGACCAATTCTACGGTTTCCAGGGAAAAATCTTTTATTTCTTTGTCTTTAGAACCCATTAATCCGCAGCGAAAGGTGTTTTTAGTGTCGTACAATGTTCCTTTTCCCCGTTCAAAGCATCTATACCACCCGTCCACTGATCCAAAAGGCGGCTCATCAACAAAAAAAATCATCTGGTCGGCTTGATTGTCAACAACAAAATACTGCAATGCTCCTTTGATTGCTTCTTTGTCCTCTTGATCAGTAAAAGAACCATAGTAAGTAACGAGTTTAAACCCATTTATTTCAAAACTATGGCGGTGGTTAAACTTACTGTTTGGATTATTAAATAGGCCGTTGAGAATTTCATGTGAAAGCTGCTGATAAGATTTCGCAGAAAATAATTCTCTGATTTCTACATTATAATCGGATGGAGCAGAGATATCTACTATGGGGGTTGTTATTTCTGTTTGTTGCTGAGGCAAGCATCCTGCAGTTAGCGCAAGTAATGCGCACAATGAGTTATGCTTCATGCTATGGTTTTTATTAGATATTTTATAAATATTTAGCTGAGAAAGCTTAGTTGCAAGTTCCATCAACAACCCCTTACAAGCATATTATGGGTAAAACA
>CAYRMP010000084.1:0-4945 GCA_964425545.1 uncultured Methanosarcinales archaeon
ATTGGTTTCTGAAGCAACTGCCTTCGCCATTAATGTTTTTCCTGTTCCAGGAGGACCATGTAATAACACTCCTTTTGGCGGTTCAATGCCTAGTTTTTGAAAAATCTCCGGATGTTTCAAAGGAAGTTCGATCATTTCCCGTACTTTCTTTATCTCGTCTCCTAATCCGCCGATATCTTCATAGTTCACTTCTAAACCGATACTTTCTTCTTCTGTGCTTTCTACGGCCTTAGGATTAAATTCTACTTCTGTTTCCGCCGTAACTACTACAATATCTTTTTTAGGATTGGTTTCTACAACCACAAACTTAAGAGCCCCAAAACCATAACCAGCAAAATGAGATTCCATCATGGTGAAAATATCATTGACATCGTTTTCGTGGGGAGCGTGTATTCTTCTTCTGGACCGGCCTAAAGAAACAATGTCGCCTTTCACTAACGCTTTTCCTAATAATCCCTGCTTAAATAATTCTGAAGAAGCTTTGATCATCACTCCTTTATTTACTGGAGCAATGGTAACTTTTACGGCTGGCTTGACTTCGGCTTTGCGAATAGTTACTAATTCACCGATAGAAGTTCGGGCATTTTTCCGGACATTTCCATCCATCCTGACGATATTTAATCCAATGTCTCCTGGATAAGCCCTGTCAACAATCGCCGCAGTTTTTCGTTCTCCGACTATTTCCACGATATCGCCGGGATTAACATCTACTTGTTTCATGAAAGTAGAATCTATCTTGACGATACCTTTATTGACATCGTCCTGTACTGCTTCCATTACTTTTAGCTTAATTTCTGATGCCATTGTTTAGTTTAATTGATAGATCAAACCCTTTAACTAACCCTCAAATATAATCTGGTAAAGCTGATTTTAAATATTTTATGGTTTTAGAGAATGAAATAACTTTTTTAAACACAGATGAATGTAAATCTCCCCTTACTGCAATCCTATAACTTTTCCGTCCAATCCCCATTTGTCTTCTAAAGGAATACCAAAATAAGTCAGAATCGTTGGAACAATATCTACTTGTCTTGGTACGGGATCAATTTCGCCTTTTTGCACCGCAGAACCATGCATAATTAAAGGAATTTTCTGCGCTTCTTCACCTATACCGCCATGATGTTTGCCTTTTCCGCCGTGATCAGAAGTTAGTATAGTAAGCCAGCGCTCTTCACGATAAGCAGGTCGCTTTTGCATTGCCTCCATCAGCATACCAACGTAATGATCTATGGTCTCTATTTCTGCCAGATATTCAGTAACTGTAGGATCAAAACCATAACTATGCCCAGCCACATCAACTCCTTCAAAATATGCAAACATCAGATCAACCGGTCTATTTTGAATTATTTCAGCTGCAGTTTCTGCAACTTTAATATCGCCTTCTTTTTCAAAAGGATAATAAATCCTTTCATCTGCTTTGGTAATAATAATATCATTAATCCAACCCAAACTAGCTGCAGAAGAAGTGTTCAAGATAGGCTTAATCTCTTCTATACGACTAAAAATAGTCGGATACTTATCGTAGTTTGCCCCTTTGAAAGTATTATCTTTTACCCCGTGCTTGTTTTCCCATACACCAGTTAAAACATTCGACCACCCGGGACCGGTATAAGTGTGTTCACCAGTTCTGGCTGCAAAACTATACGCTCCGTCTGCAGTTAAAGCATCAATATTTGGTGTTACTGTTTCCCATAAAGCATCAGGACGCAAGCCATCTATACCAATCAATAATACTTTTTCTAACGAACTCTGTTTATGAGAAGGAGTGACACGAACCGGACAACAAGTAACTAAGCTTGCTGCTGCACTGCATCCAATTGTTTTTAGGAAAGTTCGTCTGTCCATCGATAATCACAATAAAAAAATAATAATAATAATAATAATAAAAATTATTTCTTTTCTGTCATTGAGCCAGGCTTAATTTTTGGCAATGGAAGCGGACTGGGCAGACTGACATCTTCGCTGATCTTAATTGCCTGAATATTGCCTTTATGCAAAGCAGCATTCACGATCTGTTCCATGACGCCCATGGGAATTTTTTTGCTCTTCTTCCAGCTTGCCTTCACATCATCTACTATTACCTGATCATCAACAAAAAGCACTTGTCCTTCCACTTCAATTTTCCCTAAATCAGGTTCGTAGTGGCAGGCAAAATCAAAAGTAAACTTAAGGCCTTTCTTTCCTTCTACTGAGAAATCTAAATCTTCTACTTCCTTAATGGAAACATTATTATTTATCTTTATCTGGCCGCCTTTTGCTTTAAGGCTGCGCTCTGCATTCACTTTATGGACACTTATCTTTACAATTGGCATAATAAACCACCTTTTTCAGTTGTAAACGTATTTAACTGTAAATGCTTTATAAATTTTCTGGGTCTGAATCATAAACGTGATTCTAAGCAGCGTTTATAGAAATGAATCAGATCCAAAGCCCTTGGTAAAAACAGGCTAGCAGAAGTGTGCGGATCAAGATAACCGCGCAGGATGCCTATCAACTGATAAGTCTGGTTTGCAACAATTCCTCCGGAATCACCGTGTATTGCTGGGATGCTTGATATAAACGAATCTTTATACCGTAATGAGGGTATTATAAAACCATCTTTTTTGACCAGTTTTTCATCCCATCTTGTGAATAAGGTGATCGGCAAACTATATGCATCAACATCGACATCGTTAGTTTGTAAACGATAACTCCGAGAGACTGCATTTCCTGGCACATCTGCCTTAACTAAGGCAACATCTATCCACTGGATGTTTCCTTGAGCACATATTTTTTCTACTCTACACTTCATACCATCATAAAGTACAATCTGTAAAGGTAAAGATCCTTTAACACAATGTCGAGCTGTCAAAAAATATCCATTGTCGGTTATCAAAAGACCATTAGAAGAATGTTGTTCATTTTCTATTAATTCGATAATACCTTCATTTAAATTTTTCTTTGCTTGTTCAGAAGTCAAAGAATTATTTTTTGCATTAGTGAGAAAATCATCCAAAGTTGCAACTAATTGCTTTGTTCTTTCCCTTTTTCCAGTAATCAATTTAAACAATTTCCTCGGCATTCACAAATCCCCCAGCAACCAGCAGCGGAAAAACTATAGTCGCGTCACAATGAATCTTAACATTTGGCGCATTCACTTTAATCTTTCCCCAGGTAATCGCTTCCTCAACTCTGGCGCCTGAATCTGAACCATCGTATTCCTGTGCAGTATTGACGTAGACCGCATAGTCAAGGCCTTCTTTAAATATATTCGCGTTCAGGGTGAAATGTTTACTTATTCCGCCGCCCAAGATGATTGCTCCGGTTTTCTCAGAATTTAACACGATATCTATAATATCCTTCATTTCCTTGCTGACATCGATAAGGAAATCAGGATGGCTCTGCTTGAAGAAGTAAATCAAATCCCCCAAAGACCCGTCAATCAATCCTGGACAGAATATAGGGATATCATTCTTGGCTGCCCAGTAGAGGATTGAATCCTCATCATTGATTTCGACACCTAATTCTTTAATCAAATCCTTAGGGCAGAACACCTTTCCAGTTTCTTTTTGTATCTTGTAAATCCGTTCAAAAAAATTCTGCATGAAATCGTCAAATAACGCAAATCGGTCATTAGGAACAAAAATATTTCCGGTCCTGTTTACTCCGTTTTCAAACATCATCCTTCCGGAAACTTCAAAATTACCTAACACAAAGGGCTTGAGGCATTTGATAATATCTTCTTCCACCCCCCCAGCGGAAGTTACTAATACTTCTACTTTCTTATGCTTCACCAGATATTTGATGATTTCTCTGTTTCCCGAACTGACTTGATTCGACGTAAAGCTGAGAAAGATTTTTGCCTTTTCTCGGCGCATGACTTTGATAATTTCTATGCCTTGAGCTAAGTGTGTAGCTTGAAAGCCCATTAACGAATAAGATTTCAGAAAAGCCTGAAAATCAAATTCTTGTTCAAAATCATACCCCTTGATCTCCGGATGACCTTCTAAAGTGACACATTCCTTGACGGCATATTGTACATGTTTATCTTTTGGATTTTGATTGATTTTCATTATATTTACCCCGCAATTATTGTTATTTCATATTATAATTTTTATTTTTTATTGATGAAAAGACTAACAACTAATAAGAACTAGACTTTCTTAACTTCCACATTCACGAACTGAATCCATGTTTGAATTAAAACCGCTGTTTATTTAAATAACTTTTGTCACATAATGGGGATAACGGTAGGGAGAGAGTTAGAAGAAACATTTATATCTCATTTATTTCTCCTTAATCTCATGAACCTTATCGACGTGCATTGTCATTTGACTCATGACCAATTCAAAGATAAACTAGATGAAGTGCTCCAGCGAGCACAGCAAGCAGGACTGAAAGTAATCATTGTCTCCGGTGTCAATCCGCAGGCTAACCGGGAAGTTCTAGATTTAGCTAAAAAGCATCCAAAACTTATCAAAGTAAGTTTAGGTGTTTATCCGATTGACGCTTTAGGGTTAGCAGAAGGAGATACGGGATTGCCCAGGCAAACAGAAAAAATTAATCTGGAAGAAGAATTAAAATTCATTGAAAAAAATAAAGATAAAATAGTTTCCATCGGAGAGATAGGTATGGATTTCCATTGGGCAGATAAAGAAAAAACTTATGCGCAGCAGGCAGAAAATTTCCGGAAAATTATCCGTTTCGCTATTAAGATAAAAAAACCAATAGTGATACATTCAAGGAAAGCTGAAGAAGAATGCCTGCAGATATTAGAGGAAGAGATCAAGAACAATGAAATACCAGCCATTCAACATTGTTTTTCTGGCAGGAAAGCTTTGATGACCAAAGGTGTAGAACTAGGCCATTACTTTTCTATCCCGCCATGCATTGTAAAGTCATTCAACTTTCAGACTTTAGTAAAAAAACTGGCTTTTTCTTTGACTGATTCGTCAATATCGCCAAA
>CAYRMP010000085.1:0-4863 GCA_964425545.1 uncultured Methanosarcinales archaeon
TACTTTTACAAAACCTTTACAGCCGACACCTGCAGGAACTGCTTTGTAAAGTTCATCAACTAGTTGTTTGATTTTTGGTTTAACTTCGTCGATAGTAAGGTTGGTGGTCATTAATCTCATCCCGCAATTTATATCGAAACCGATACCGCCTGGAGAAATAACTCCACCCTCTTTCGGATCAAATGCAGCTACTCCACCGATGGGAAAGCCGTATCCCCAATGGCCGTCTGGCATGCAATACACGTATCTCTGAAGACCCGGTAAGGTTGCTACATTTGAAACCTGGTTATAGACTCCCGCATCCATAGCATCAATAAGTTCTTTTGCGCCGATAATTCTGGCCGGAACACGCATTCCTTTCTTATAAGAAACCGGCAATTCCCAAGTGGTATCATTAATACGCTTGATTTCCTTAGGTGGTCCTATTGGCTGTTCTGGGAATTCTTCCATGAAAGTGATACAGAATGAGAATTATTTATAAGGTTTACTGGGGGTTTGAAGATAATTTTCATTCATAAAGGGACTTGTTCTTCCGAAGATGCACTCGTGCCGGAGGATAAAAATTATTTTCTAAAACCGGAAAATCCAATGGGTGCGGATTATAAGCCGAATCTACTGTGAGATTAATATAACCTTGATCATGCAACTGTTTCATTCTCATGTATTGTTCTGCCATTCTTGCTGCAAAATGATTTACAAACATTTCCTGTTTTCCAAATGAAACATCAATAGTTGCTTCTCCGCCTACAGATAAAGCTTGAAGAATATTTTCTAATGCCAAATTCTGGCCAGGAAAATAACAAAAAGCATAATTAGATAAAATAAAATCCATGCTTTCTCTTAAGGAAGCTGGCATTCTCTCCGCAGGACAGACATATAAAAAATCAGTTGAAAACATAGCTGGCTCTATAGTTGGAGTTAAATTGTGAGTGATTATTGCATCAGTTAATTGTCGGGCATCGTGTAAGGCAACACCATTTGCGCCGCCTACATCTAGTAAATTAATTTTATTCTTCCCAGTTGCGTTTTGTATTCTTTTGACGATATTCAAAAAATGTTCAGGAGTAATCCCATATTCCGGTAACGATCTCATCCCATAACCAACTAAGGAAGAAGAATGATATCCAACGGTGGCTTCTCCTGCTTTTGCCAAAATTGCAGTAATATTATCAAACTTTTTTTTGAGTCCTTCATAGTAACCTGAATTGGGTAGTGGGGGAACAAAAAATAATGCTTCATCAGAACAAAAGTTTATTATGTCGGTTCCGGGAGGAATTTCTTTCCCTGTCGGAAAAAAATAAACTTGATCAGAAGCTAACTGGTGATATATGTCTCTATTCAGGTAGCGTGAGTTCTGTCTGTGCATGACTGTAGAAATCACTTCTCTATCTATGGCAGTCAATTCTTGTAACGGAGAAAACCCTAACATTTCTTCTACTAGGACACTTATTTCTGGCGTAGTCCAAGGTTTGAATTTTCCAGTTTCTAGGCCTTCCAAAAAACGAGCAGCTATTTTAGTATGCATGAATGTTTAGTTATAGCCCTACTTTAAAAATATTCCTGAATTTGATACTACTGAGAGACAACAAATTTTTACTTCAAATACTTCTTAACCTGCCCTACTGCTTCTTCAATAGTGCCATTATTAGTTATATAAAAATAAGGTATTCCAGACTCATCTGCTTGCAGATCCCAATCTCTGCTTTCTTTCAGCCGCCGTTCGATACTATCTTCCCGTTCACCGCGCTTCTCTAATCTGGAACGCAGAACTGCTTCATCAGGACTGCGAATGTAGAAAGGCAGAACTTTTTCTTTTCCAGCATAATCTAAAAGCAGGGGCAAAACTTCAGGAACGAGAATCATAATATAATTCTCAGGACTGTTCAATGCCCTATTGATTGAATCATATCTAGTACTATAATAATTGCCGCCGTACTCTTTAATCCAGAGAAAATCATTATTAGCTTCGACAGGATTAAAAGAGTTACTATCAAAATATTTACGATCAAGATATTCGTATTCTCCCGGAAGATCGGAAGGCCGTGGCGCACGAGTAGTAGTGCTGAGAACTAAAGGGAAACCGAGAGATTTGGCGATACTGCTCTTACCTGAACCTGAAGCGCCGGTAAAGGTAAGGATTTTCCCCATAAGCTGATGAGAGATGCGCCTTTTAAAAATATTGGGGTAGTGAGAAATAAAAATTCCAACCGCAGCAAAGAAGGTGGTATTTTTAATCATTCTGGGAGAAGTTCGGTTATTTTTTATGTTTTTTAAAATGTTTATCAAATATCTTCCGTAACTGATGGTGAATAGTGGAGAGATTTTTTATGGTTAAAGATTCATCTGTAAAATAATTCTTATCTGTAGCCAGGTAGGCATGCATCTCATCGTCAATGACCTCGTTATGATATCCTGCTCCATTCCTTAAGTAATTGCTAATTTTGGTTCTGTCTTTCTGGTTCATGGAAGCGAGAATACGAAGAGCTTTGGTCTTATATCCTTCATCGATATAAAACAAACCATGGGCTATCTCATGCTCAAGAGCGCGGCTATCTCCAAAAGTGCCGATAACATAAAATTTAGTTTCAGCTTTATCTTCAAAATGTTCCAAAAATAATTGTTCTAGTTTAGAAAGAGGATCAAAACGGCCACGATAAAACGGATCTAAAACATACGACGGAAAATTAAAGCCTTCCCAATCGTCATAATAGGTAAATTTCCCCGTTTTTCTTCCATTGCTAGAATTAGCAGTATACCATCGCTGAAATTCATCGAGAGAAAAAATCTTTTCCCGGAACTGCGGAGATTCATAATGCTCCTGAAAACGTAGAAAAGTAGAGGCTAATCCTTGCTGTGTTGGAAAATTTAAATGATAGATGTCAGTAAGTATTTCTGTAATGTCCATTTTAACTCGGCTCATTCTACTACTGCTTTAATCCTTCTCACGCCGGCTGAACACGCTTCTTCTTTGATAATCTTAAACTTGCCCACTTCTTTAGTGTTCTTAACGTGCGGCCCGCCGCAGAATTCTTTGGAATAATCTCCTATTAAATAGATGGTGACTTTATCAGGATATTTCTGGCCGAATTCCATCTCTGCACCAATTTTCACTGCCTGTTCTTTGGTCATTTCTTTGCAGATGACAGGAAGATGTTTATGGATCACGCTATTCACTTCTTCTTCAACTTTCTTTATTTCTTCTGGAGTTAATTTCCGGTCGAAACTGAAATCAAATCTTAACCGTTCCGGGGTGATGTTGCTTCCCTTCTGTTTGATTTTCATATCAATTACTTTTCGCAAAGCTTCGTTCAACAAATGAGTTGCAGTATGCAATCTTACTGTTTCATTAGAAAGGTCCGCCAACCCTCCTTTGAATTTCTGCTCGGCTCCTTTTCGGGATAATTCCTGATGCTTCTGAAATTCTGCTAAAAATTCTTCCGTGTTTACTTTGATTTTCTTCTCATCCGCCAACTCTTCGGTAATTTCTAAAGGAAACCCATAACTCTGGAACAGCAAAAATGCTTCCTTGCCGGAAAGGTCTCCCTGAACAGACATTTTTTCAAATTCTTTCAATCCTTTCTCTAAAGTCTTTTCAAATTTTTCCTCTTCTTTCTGCAATTCTTCAAGGATTCGCAGTTTATTTTTATTTAATTCGGTATAATAATCACCATACTCTTCCACCACTATTTCTGCTAGCGCAGATAACGAATTATCCGGCAAGCCGATTTGTTTGGCGTAACGAACTGCCCGGCGGATCAATCTCCGCAAAACATATCCTCGATCAAGATTAGAAGGAGCCACATTATTTCCGTCGCCTAAGATAAAAGCCGCTGCGCGGATATGATCAGCAACTATACGCATTTCCCTCTGCGCATCTTTGTACTTCTTACCGCTCAACTGTTCAATTTTTTTTATTACTGGTTGGAACAAGTCCGTTTCATAAGCGCTTTTCTTACCGCTTAAGACTGCTAATGTCCGTTCAAAACCCATGCCAGTATCTACATTATTTTTTTTCAGTGGAATGATCGAACCGTCCTTACCTTTATGATACTGCATAAACACATCATTCCAAATCTCTACCCAACGATTGTCGTTTGGATCAAATTTCTTTGGCGCTTCTCCGTCTCCTGCCCAGTAAAACATTTCTGTAGAAGGACCACACGGACCGCTTTCACCGGCAATCCAGAAATTATCTTTTCCTAAAAAAGCAATGCGTTCTGCTGGAACGCCCAAAGATTTCCATAAATTCGATGATTCAGTATCACGGGGAACATTTTTGTCTCCTTCATAGACTGTAAATGCTAACATCTTCAAGGGAAGATTCAGCCATTTTTTCCCGGTTAGAAATTCAAAACTCCAGGTAATCGTTTCTTTCTTGAAATAATCGCCTAAAGACCAATTACCAAGCATCTGAAAAAAAGTGTGATGAGTATTATCACCGATATTCTCGAAATCCACCGTTCGAATACATTTCTGGACATTGACTAAACGGGTGCCTAACGGATGCGGTTGTCCTGACAGATAAGGAACTAAAGGCTGCATTCCCGCAGTATTGAATAAGACAGAAGGATCATCCTTTGGCACTAAAGAAGCTGAAGGAATAATAACATGTCCTTTGCTCTTGAAAAACTCCAGATATTTGTCACGAAGCTCGTTTGCGTTCATGAATGTCCAGAAACGAGAAGGGTTTTTATATGTTTTTATGCTGTGGCATCATTCAAAAAGCAAGTGATAATCCTCCTGGCCTAGAAGATGATTATCACACAAAGATTATACTGTGCCTAATTAATGAAAGACCTGTATAACACATAAATAATGCGGGTCTTTCAAACTTTAGTTGAGGCTAAACTAATATGCGAAACT
>CAYRMP010000086.1:0-4857 GCA_964425545.1 uncultured Methanosarcinales archaeon
GAGATCTTGCTAGGTGACTGGAGTTCAGACGTGTGCTCTTCCGATCTTTTCTGAGTCTGGCTTTCTTTATTAGTGATGGTTAAACTAAATGAAGCAAATTCTGCGGGAGTAATTTCGTTCTTGATGGGTGCTGAAGAAACAACAGTATTAGCAGCAACCGCCGCAGAAAAAAGTACCAAAAATAATGTGCACAACAAAAAATATTGTATAAAAGACTTTCTCCTCCTCACGCCGATCTACACCTCGTACAAATTAAATCAGAACTACTATTTAAAGGATTCGTTTTTGTAGACTCTGGTTAGTTTTCTTTTCTTCAGATTTTATCCTTCCGCAACATTTATATAGTCTTTTCTTTTAATTAAAGTCAGAAAAGAGATGTATTAAGATGGTGGAAGAAAGTGCTTTCCGTGGGATGATAGGGTTCTTAAACAAGTTAGGGGTATATGATGTTATTCTTCCCTTCCTGCTGGTTTTTACTATTATCTTTGCTATTCTTGAAAAAACCAAAATCTTTGGCGTAGATAAAATTGATGGCAGAGATCTTCCTAAAAAGAATATCAACGCCATGGTCGCTTTTGTAATCGCCTTTTTAGTTATTGCTTCCACCAGGTTAGTGGGAGTTATCAATGAAGTCATGGCTAACGTGGTTCTTTTAATTATTTTAGGGGTATGTTTCTTACTGCTGGTTGCAGTATTCTTTGGAGACAAAGAGTTTGACAGCATGAAAGAATTGCCCGTATTAACTCAAATTTTGATATGGGTGATGGTTATCGGATTAGTAGTAATCTTCCTTAACTCTTTGGGCTGGCTTCAATATTTATTTGATTTGTTTGAAAATATCAATGCTGATTGGGCCGCAAGTTTAATATTTATTGTCATAATAATTGGTTTTATTGCATGGGTAACCCATACACCAAAAGGAGAATCAAAAAAAAGTTAAGGAGAGGTTAAAATATGGCCATCGGAAGCTTCACGAATCTTGCACAATATTTTCAGGCGTACGGAGTAATGGATTTTTTACTTCCATTCATTTTAGTGTTTACTATTTTGTACGCAGTTACCGCAAAGCTAGCTTTATTTAAGGATCATAAGCAATTCAGAGTTGTTATTGCTTTAGTCTTGTCATTATTGTTTGTTGTTCCCCATATTGTAGGAACTTATCCGCTGGGTTATGATCCGGTGCAAGTAATGAATGAATCTCTGCCCAGTATTTCTTTAGTTTCTGTAGCAGCAATCATGGTTCTGCTTTTGATGGGAATTTTCGGCGCTGATTTTTCTGCTGCCGCTGCTCCGTGGATTGCCATTATCTCATTGAGTTTTGTAGTCTATATCTTTGGCGCTTCCTTAAATCTTTGGCAAGGGCCTTATGATATTTTTTACTGGTGGTCAGCAGATGTAACAGAGTTAATGGTTGTCCTTTTCATTTTCGGCTTAGTAGTTTGGTTCATCGTGAAAGAACCTAGCAAACAAGGCGAAAAGGGTTTGTTTAGCCGGCTAGAAGATACTGTTGGAAAATATGTAGAGCGTAAATAAAATGGCCTCACCGTTAGATCTCGGGATCCTGCAATTATTTGATTTTATTTTTCCAGTTTTATTAGTATGGGCTTTCGTCTTCGCTTTATTACAGAAAACAGAAGTAGTCGGAAAATCTATGGGCATCAATGCCATTATTGCTAGCGCTACTTCCTTAACAATTTTACTCTCCCGCACGGCCATAGATTTGATAAATTTCATCATCCCTTGGTTTGCTATTGCTATTATTTTCTTTGTCTTGATGGTATTATTGTTCATGGTAATGGGCGCAAAAGATGTCACTGCCTACAAGCAGACTAATGTGCAGTGGATTCTTATTGCCGTGGGAATTTTAATTGTGGTTGCTGGTTTTGGAAAAGTCTTAGGCCAATCGGTGCTGGAACAGTCAGCTCAAACGGGAGATGTAGTAGAAGGCCAGGAAGCCGTAGCAGGCAGTGATTTTCAGCAGAATATCTATGCAACCTTATTTCACCCTAAAGTTTTAGGATTGTTAGTGGTCTTTGCGATTGTGGTGTTTACAGTTGCATTGATTAGCGGATAAAACTTATTTTTAGAATCTGCTCTTTCCACTGGTGGGCAGTTTTCTATTGAATAGATTAAATATAATCTTATTTGTGTCCAGAATGTCTCTTTTTCAATTCTTCTTTCACTGAAGACAATTCCTTGACATTATCTACAAAAGTAGGGATAACATCCTTAAACACTTTTCCTACTGCTTTTAGTTCTGTACCCACATCCCGCATCCGGGCATCGTAATCTTCTAACTTGCCGAGGACTGCTTCATGAAGCATCTTAAAATCTTCTTTTAATTTATCTACATCGTGCTGTAATTTACTCTGTTTTTCTTCATTTTTATTTTTCCATTCAATAATCTTTTTGACTTCGCCGATCAGATCGTCCCATTTTTCATCGATCATGGCTTCCGCAATTTCTTGCATCCGTTCATAGATATTACTCATGTCTTCCTGGTAAGAAGGCTGCAGAGAAGGCATCTCTTGAGGCATCATGGGCATTTGATCAGTACCAGGCATACTTGGTCCATATCCGGCCGGTGATGAAGAATCTGCTTGAGCAATAGCTTCACTGATCTGCTGCTGCGGATATCCGCGCTGTGATAACTCTTCGATAATTATGTCGTCAGTAAGGCCTTGCTGGCGGAGCTGTAATACATCAGAAACTGGGGATGCTTTCTTATCAAATAACGCCATAAGTCACCTTTTTTTAAATAATGAATAATCTTGCCCTATTTAAATTTATTTCTTGCTTAGGCTTCATCCAAAAATAAACGCCACAGCCACTCACTCTTTTACTCCTATAACCGTAATGCGCCATTCCCGTAAGGAACAACCCCTTGACGCAACAATATGTTTTAATCGTTTGTATCGTTCGTCTTAAGGCGGTGGCTATTTATTGGGTGAAGCCTCTTGCTTAGCTGTTTTTATGTTTAAGCTCTGCAATTTTGCTCTCAATTGCTTTCTCTAAATCTTTTTGAGTCACAAAATTAAGCGGGTTCCAGTATTCGAGATATCTTTTCATGGTATCTACTTCTTCCTTTCCTGCGGTCTGTTTCAGTTCGTTAATGATGAGAACCATCTTTTGATTTATCTTTTCCTGTTCATGCCGCACTTCTATCAGGTCATCACTGAGAGTTTTGAAGTCTTTATTGAGCTTATTGGCTCTGTTAATGAAATCATTCTTAAGAATATCAACCTCTCGTAATAGGTTATTTACCTTGCTTTCCAGTCCTTTGACCCAGATATATAATTTTGTACTGTCAAATTCCTGAGTAGGGGGCGCCAGTGTAACCATTCCATTATATAAGCTCAGAATCTATAATAAAGTTATGTGAGTATTTCAAAGTAGGCACAGGTTAAGGATGAGTGCAAATTAAATGAGCTCTGGTTTAATATCCAAAGAATAGTGGTCAGCAAGAGATTGTTTTATTTTTTCTGTTGATATAAACAAAGAATAGACTGACGGAAAATAGATAGTGCCTCGTAAAGTTAAAAATGGAATATTCATCGCCGCTGCGGAAAAATAATGTGCTTCGGCCTCCAGCAGATAAATAGGCGGTTCTCTTTCAAAATGATTCAAAAGATGATAGCTTAATTTTTTAGTTAGACCATACAATAAAGGATACGTGGGTAGAGTAGGATCATATATTACTCCTCTAACTCCATTTTTAAATTTAAATGCTCGGGCATCAGATAGGAATCGGTTTTGAAGAAGCTCAATCCCTGCATCGTTACATATTTCTTGTAGAGGTAAACAATTATCATTACCATAATCTGTCTTTAAAGAAGCAACATATTCTTCTATGCTTGCTTTTATTTTCTTTTTATCACGAAAGAAGCCCATTTCTGCCTAAATGAGGCAGTGATTTAAAAAGATTTTTAAATAGAGTGCGGGATATGGATTTAGGTTTGGTTCTGAGGGTAGTTGATTATTGTTAAGGGTGTAAAATGAGTGACCTCAAAGATTGTCCGCCAAGCGGATACGTTAAGATAGAACAAGACGGAAATTTAATCCGTACCGGCTCAAAGATAGAAAGAGTTGCAGGAAATGGGGAAAGAATTCTTGAAGGCTTTGATTTTGCGCAGACTTGTCCGTGGGTGAGCCAACTTCGAGGAGACCGAAGGTACAGTGGAGCCGGCGGTAATCCCGTGAAAACAGAACAAAAAGTTCTTGATGGATCAATCGCCTTAGATGATGGTTTGTTTTTAGACGGTGAAGCTGTTCGTGACGCGAAGGGAAAATATCTTATAAACTCTCAACAAGGCTGGGAACAATATTTTGCTGGTACTGGAAAACGTCTTCCTACTGTTTGTGAGTATATCACGATTATCAAACAACTAGATGAAAGAAAAGATCCTGCTGCTTTACAAGGCTTATTGCAAGATTTACGAAAACGTACCTTGTGCACGGGAACAAAAATAGATTATGGCAAGAGTAATCTTCCGCAAGGAGATGGTTATCTTGATAATTTAATAAAAGATTCTGCCTGGCGGACTGCGCTTCAAGACTTCCTGCAGCACGATGTTGAAGAAACAACAAATATGTTGCAGAAAGTAAGTGGGAAAAGGCCATACATTTGGACTCCAGATGCAGCAGGAAGAATATCTACTCCCGAACGGGCGGTCTGGTTCGATATCTATGCAGGTAGGTTCCTCCTCAGTTGCAGCTACTGCCCTATCGGCATCAGCGGCCGTGCTCGTGGGGTGCGTAGGGAGAGCGCGTAAGCGCGCCGCGCGAAAAATAATGAAAGACCTATATAACACATAAATAATGCGGGTCTTTCAAACTTTAGTTGAGGCTAAACTAATA
>CAYRMP010000087.1:0-4715 GCA_964425545.1 uncultured Methanosarcinales archaeon
ATGTAATCTTCTATGCTGGTACTTCTGACCAAGCTCTCAAACGATGCAAAAGTTGATTGCCCTTCCCTAAAATTAGCTGCTAAAAGATGCCCGAGAGCTGCAAACCATTTTGATTCCCCGCTCCAATGCGCACTCTTCCAAATGTAATCCTCAAATAGCGGACCATAATTTTCACCTTCTATTAAGAAATTAAACAGTTCTTCTCTGCCCTTTTCGGCATAAACCTCTAAAATCCTGTTCTGTTTCCTTATGCTTTTGTATAATCCAACTAAAGCATAAGCCATCCACAGTTTGGAAGTATCAAAATCTTTGCCCTCAAATTTTCTTTTTACAAAATCGCTGAATTTGGATATTTTCTGCACAGCACTCAATCCTGCTCCTGGAGCATGATTAAAATGAACCAAATCCTCAAAAATATGCCCCATTTTTCCGGAAATGTCAGTGTCAACCAGAACATATTGTCCTCTTATTATATCCCGAAGCTCGTCTGGTCTGTGTGGCCACTCCACCTCCAATTTTTTGTAAAATACCGGTAGGGAAGGCTTCATAATGCCTAATTCCAATATGGAATTTTCTTCAGCGTTGTCCATTATTCTTGAGAAAAGAATGGCATTCGTAGTTCTATCATATGGAGATATGTCTTTCATTCCAGCCAATGAATAAATGAATTGTTCAAGCTCAGAATCTGTGAATTGAGTAGTGAATTTTCTTCTTAGATAATCCAAAGCTGCCCTTATATTTGTTAAGTATCCATTTTGTGTTTCCCCGATATGGTGGGTTCTGACACTTTTCCGGTGTAACTCCTGCCATTTCAGGAGTATTTCATTATTAACGCTTACAATTGCATCTTTATATCTTGACGCCCTCTCCTTATCAGAGTCCTGTGTGAGCAGATTGAAAGTTGCAGCTAAATTTGGTCCAAAAACAAAGCGTGTTAATGCGTAAACGGCATTATTATCTTCGTAGAATAACCAAGGACGAGTACGCCTTATTCCATTATCTTTCAATTTTTTCCAATCGTCATTGGCAGTTACAACATCTGCCGCGGAATTGTCTCGCTTTATTATGAATGTTCTGAAACTTGGCGGGTATTCTCTTGTTAAATCAATTGTTCTTGTCGGAGCTACCCCCCCTCGCGAATCACGGGTGAAAATGAAACGTCCTTCGTAAGGAAATCTGTAGTAAACAGTTTTTTTTTTCTTTTCTAATACTCTGTCTTGTTTATTATTGGGGTCAAGCCTGATTGGAGAGATTGGGCTTCTAAGTTCAAGATCTATTTTTCTGTCAAATTGGAATATGTTAGACTCCAGTAAATATCCAAATAGGTTTAAGAAACCTATTCTGTTTATGTTTGTCTGTCGGACTAATCTCTCCAGAGTGCTTTTTAATTCGTGCAAGGACTCCTTTGTAACGCTTTCAGGCAAATTTGATATTTTGGCACTTTCTTCTTTAGCATCTCCTCTTCTTTTTAGTTTTTTTGGAATATATCCTCGGCAATTTCTGAATTTATATCCTTCTGAGGCAGTTTCTACAGAGGGATAGCCTGTCCAAATAGTCATTTCTACAAGCTCGTCGATTGTGTTAAAGTGTTTTATTAAGTCAAGTCCTGATTTATCTCCGAGCCTTGTTTCAATTATCGCAGCATCTGGAACTGTTTTCCTGTAAGTATCAAGGGCTTCTTCATAGCTTTCACACATAACCACGTTGTACGCTGACCCGAAAAAATCTTTTATAAGCAGTAACGAATCTACATCATCGTCCACTACAAGAACTACTGGGTTTTTCCTGACAAGCTGCATCTGCATGTTTATTAACCCTCTGGATACTGTCAAAATCTGTTTTATCTGAGAATGCAGTTTAGTTTATTAATTATTCGCATTATACTATTTTTTTCTTTGCTAAAAAGTTTAGTTATGACTGTTACACTATACACATGCTTATTTTTCTGAAAAAAGCATATAAATTTCATGTAAATAACTTTTCAGACGCATCTTAGCCTTTTCCCGATTTACATTGGCAAAAAGTTTAAATAAAAACTACTGGAAGAAATCGAAATAATTGTTTTTGAAACGGTCTTCTGAATAAAGAGGATTTGTTTTGTCAAAAAGAGGTGATTAGTTTTGAGTAAACCTTTTTTGTTAGGTATAGGACTATTCGGCAATAAATTATTCCCTGGGTTCTTGAATGGTTAGAGCATTGGTAGATGGGATACTCTCCTACTTGAGTGTTAATGAAAGAACTAGAGATTCTATCTACAAATCTCTTGTGCCTGCCCTTGAAAGAGGCAACACAAGAAACCCAGAAAATGTTTACAGAAGAGTAACTGAATGGATAGATCGAAGTGGCAGATACTACTACACAGAAAAGTCTCATGTTAGGCTTGATGAGGCGCGTTCACCCGGCGACAACAAGACCAATCTCACGAGGTATCAGGATAAGTCAGCCGAGGACCCTCTTGATTTGTTGCTGCACCATGAAAGCGAGCAGCAGTCCATAACACCCGATGAGCTTAAGGGTTTTTTTTCATCAAAACTTCCACCGCAGCAATACAGGCTTCTAGATTATTTGTTAAATGCCGCAAAAAACGGCGCAAATGAAAAGTACGACGGAAGAATCTTAGAGAAATATTCGCAGATAGAAAAGAGATTAGAAGCATTAGCAGACAGGTTTTATGGTACGTTGCTTATTCCGAAGAGATTGACATCTGTAAACTTCGATGCTGGCGTAAACATAAAATACCGGCGCGGTTATGCCGACGACATTGTAATGAAAGTTTATCTAATGCTGCTGGATGGCTTAAGTATTGGGAATATAAGTGGATTAACTGGAATAAGTGTGTCTACTGTGGATAGGTGGAAGAAGTCCGTAGGCTTGCCTTCGATGACAAGAATATCCGATGCATGCCTGAGAATAACAAAATTCACGGAAAATAAGTTGAAGGAAGCAGCGGAAAAAGGCATGACTCTGGAGCAAGCTGCCTTATACGCCGCAACTGCTACAGTCACTGCGAAAGGCGTTTGGAGAAAACTTGGCTACGACTGGATTTCCAGCGAGCCAGAAAAAGAAAGAGAAATTCTTGGATATATTGACGAAGGCAAAAGAAAATACGAAGTGCGTACGCTTGCGGGAATCAGCGAAGGTGACATGGATTATTTCCTCGCAACTAGGCAGAACAGAACAAAAAAGTTTTTGCATTCCGGAAGGCAGAGGTCATTGGAAATAAAGTTTCCGGAAAAGCATGGAAAGATATTTCACAGCTACGAAATGGGAATGGGGTACAGGGAAATAGCAGAGTACGCCGGTGTAAACAAAGTGACTGTATGGAGAAAACTTAAAAAGGTTGGTATTAAGCGTGCAAGACCTTTAGGCCCAGCCCAGAAAAGCGTAATTAAGGCAGTGAAATCCGCTGACCAGCCCGTTACATCAGGAGAAGTGCATAAAGCTCTTAACAGCCAGGTTTGTTTGGAGGCAACAATACATGCGCTTGAAAGAGCTAATAAAAAGGAGCTTATTGAGAGGATAAAAATCGGAAACAGGTGGTTTTATTTTTGTGACCTGAAAACAACCATATAGTAATATTTTCAAAGCGTTGAAAAAGCTACTAAATCTTATAAATCCCGGGCTGCATAAACACTTTTTCAGTCTGAACAGCAATTCCTTTGTCTTTCATCATTTCTTTTGAATTCATTTTTGCGATGCCTAATGCAACAAGCTCGTCTTTTAAAGTCATGATTGCAGCAATTTCGTCTTTGTTTATGTTATTGTTTAATTTACTTATGCCAGGCACTTTTAAATCAACACCATGGCAAAGGCTTTCAACAGTCGTGTCAAAAACCCACACTTTTGGCAGATGCTTTACTCCATTTTCAGCAGGCTGTATAACTTTTCTCAAGAATTTTTCATTTTTTTCCTCACTCCAATAATAATAAGCATCAGTCAGCTCATGCAGCGTAAATAAAGTCGATTCGCCAAAAGGGCCTGCTTTTGTTCTTCTTAATTCTGCCATGTGGGCTCCAACACCAAGTTTTTTTCCAATATCATGTATTAATTTTCTTATGTAGGTTCCAGCCTCTGTCCCGACTTTGAACAAGACATCTTTTCCATCAAGCTCTAAAATATCAAAATAATAAATCTCTCTTGTCCTTAATTGCCTTTTTACAGAGCTTTTTAATGGGGGAATTTGCTCTATTTTTCCTATAAAATTATTTTTTATTGTTTTTTTTAATTCGTCTTCTTCAACTTCCTTATGCAGATGCATTATTGCAACATACTCTTTTCCTGCAGTGAGCAATGCTTGGACAATTCTTGTTGCTCTGCCTAATGCAATTGGAAGAACGCCGGTTACTGCGGGATTTCTCTGATTTTTACTCTAGAGTCCCAGAGTGACCAGCTTTTGTTATTCCAAGTATCTTTTGCACATAGTCAGAGACTTGATGGGATGTAGGACCTTTTGGTTTGTCGATGTCCACAATTCCGTAATTGATTATTTCTTCTGTTGTTCTGTTCTCAGGTCTGTAGCCATACTTTTCGTCTGTCTCTGCTTTTTTTCTTACAAGAATTTTTCTTTCTATTTTTTCAAATGGTAGCAAACTCTGCATAAATAAAGAAAAAGCTGTGCTTTAATAAATTTAATTGATTTTAACTAAACACTCTTCGGCGCCTGAGGATGGGCTTCCTGCAGCTTGGGCTTTGCAGGCATTTTTGGAGCATGCACT
>CAYRMP010000088.1:0-4673 GCA_964425545.1 uncultured Methanosarcinales archaeon
CAAAAATAAGCCCAGTAGCGGCTAAATATATCGTACATTCAACAATTTTCATTGATGGAGTTGTCGACAAACCAGACGTCATCGGAGCAATCTTCGGCCAGACAGAAGGATTATTAGGGAATGATTTAGAATTACGCGAGCTTCAGAGAAGCGGTAAAATCGGCCGGATCGAAGTAAATGTCAATATCAGTGCCGGTAAAACTAAAGGGGAGATTATCATCCCCAGTTCTTTGGATAAGACAGAAACAGCTATTATAGCTGCGGCTATGGAAATTATCCAGCGCATCGGTCCTTGTAACGCAAAAATTGAAGTTCAAAAGATTGAAGATATCAGAATCAGCAAGCGGAAGTTTGTGATTGAAAGGGCAAAAACCTTACTGAAAGAATTGACTCAAGAAACTCTTCCTGATTCTCAGGAACTTTCTGATGAAGTTGCTCAATCAGTACGTATGATGGAAGTACTTGAATACGGGAAAGACCATCTTCCTTCTGGACCGGATATAGATTCCAGCGACGAAATTATCGTTGTAGAAGGACGCGCCGACGTCTTGATTTTGCTCAAGCATGGTTTCAAGAATGTTATTTCCATGAATGGCACTTCTTGCCCGCAGACCATCAAGGATCTCAGTAAAGTAAAATCTGTAACTGTATTTGTCGATGGTGACCGCGGCGGAGATTTAATTGTCCGTGAACTCTTAGGAGTTGCTGATGTTGATTTCGTAACCAAAGCACCTGATGGAAAGGAAGTAGAAGAATTAGCCAAGAAAGAAATTCACCAAGCTTTGCGTGGCAGAATTACTGCCGAACAAGCTAAGTTGGATTTGGGAGTAAATAACGATGGCACTTTGAAAGAGCCTTCCGATAAGATGGTAGAACGTAAATCATTCTCTGCTAATAAGGAAAATGGCAGAGAGCAGAATGGCTACAGAAGAAACGAACCTCGAAGCGATTCAAGAGATTCTCGGAATGATTCTCGATCCAGTACCAGCAGATATCCAATTAGATCTGCACCACCTCAAGCTCCGCTTGCTCGAGAAAAACGCTTATCTCCCGCGGAAAAGAAAATCTTCAAGGAAACCTTAGAAACTATTTTCGGAACCAAAGGAGCTTGCATTTTTGACCAGAAGTTGAACGTGCTTGGTAAAGTTCCTTTAAGCGAGTTAAGCTCAACTGTTAAGAGTTTGAACGGAGGAATTTATGCTATAGCTCTCGATGGAGAAGTTGATGCTGAACTAGTTGGTTTAGCTGAACGCTACGGCATTACGCACGTGGTTGGAACTGCTTCTAAAGTAGGCGAAAACCATAGGGTAAGTGTGTTAGTGGAAGCGGAATTGTAAGGTTATTTTTTTATTTTTCTCAATTAAATAATCACGATGGCTGTTTAAGAGGAACAAAATGACACAAACCAAACATGCATGGAAAAAAGAAACTCGTTACAATAATGGGATTAAATTTACACGACCAACCGCGCAAAAAATAGCTTTAGATTTAGGTCTAAAGGCAGCGGGAGCAATAGTTATGTATGGCTTAGGGAAATTAGTTGGCGAGGGGATGGATTATGTTCCATATCTTAATGAGTGGATACCTCGAGCCATAGATTATGTTTCTGGCATTGACGTTAAAGGAAATTTAGATGGTCTTGTTGTTCTGATGGGCGCAGTTGATGGTCTAAATCGTTCAGGAACTGAAACATTTGAAGATGACTATAATCGGTTAGAAACAATAGAATTAAGTCCTATCAAGTTTACTGTTAAGAAATAAGACACCAGTTCACCACAACCTTTTTATCCTTCTTTTCTTTCTTAATGTTTAATGGTGTTTGATGTTGTTATAGGCCGTTCTAAAAATGATATAGACAAGTACGGTAAGCAAGGGGCAGTATTTTTAGGTAAACAGTACATCCAGATGGGACAGACTACTTCTCTTTCCAATTTGGTTTATCTGGATGTGGCTAGCGCGCATGTCGCTTTCATAGTAGGAAAACGGGGATGTTTAAGGGAAGACACCAAGGTTTTTACCAACCACGGCTATAAGGATATTAAAAATTTTAATACCAAGAAAGATTTGATACTTTCTTATAACGGTGAAGAATTTGGATGGGAAAAAGCGGAGTTATTAAAATACCCAGTAGAAGAAGAATTATTAGAAATAGAAAATTACGATGGCCAAAAATTATGTATGACTGAAGAACATCCTTTACTGGTTTTAGAAGATGGCAGAACAGTTTGGAAAAAGGCAATAGATTTGAAGATAAACGATTCATTGGTTTCTGTTTCTCATATTCCGGAAGTAAAAAATGATAAAGAAAGTCTTAGGATAGCAAGGCTGCTCGGATTTATCCTTGCTGATGGCACTATGCAGGCCAGGAAGGGCAGGTTTAAAGATGGAAGGGGAGCTTGGTATAACGGCACAAAAAGAAGGATAAGAATTATCAGCGGTTCAGATGATATACTCCAAACAGCCAAGAAAGACTTTGAAGAAGAGTTTAATATTGTTGCTAAAATATATAAAAAAGGGAAAGAAAATTGTTATATTGTCCAAACCCAGCAAGGTAGGGTATTGGAAAAACTTCACTCTTTAGGAGTCCCATTGGGCTTCAAAGCGCATCTTATCAGAGTGCCAGAAATTGTTTTTGAAAGTTCCAATGAGTTTAAAGCAAATTTCATCAAAGCTTTATTTTCTTGTGATGGTTATGTAAATAAGGATGGCCACCACATAGTCTATTATTCAAAATCCAGAAAATTTTTAGAAGATCTTAATCTTATTCTAAGCCATTTTAGGATTCAATCTACTATCCGAGATAAAATTGTAAAATTAAATGGTAAACCATTTCACAATTATCAATTAAATATTACCGACCACGGATCTTTAGAGAATTTCAAGAAAATCGGCTTTGTCCATTCCTTAAAAGAAAAAAAACTAGGTAAACATTCCTTTTGGCAATCAAAAAGAAGAAAAAAAACAACTTACTTGGATGCTAATCTATTTAGTAATAAAATCAAGAATATCCAAAAATTAAGAGGAATCAAAGAAATATATGACTTACATGTTCCTAAAAATAATTCTTTTATTGCTAATGGAGTGATATCCCACAATTCTGGCAAGTCCTACACCATGGGCATGGTTGCCGAAGGTCTTGCTGATCTTCCTTTAGAAATAAAACAAAATCTTTCCATTGTGCTCCTTGACACCATGGGTATTTATTGGACTATGAAATATCCTAATTATCAAGATGCTGAACTACTCCGCGATTGGAAAATAGATTCACGAGGACTAGATGTGAAAATTTATACCCCCGCTGGTTTTTATTACCAATACAAAAATGAGGGAATACCTACTGATTTTCCTTTTTCTATCCGTCCCTTAGATGTTGGTCCTCATGATTGGTGCACTGCGTTTAACCTTGATCCTAATTCAGCAGAAGGGGTACTTATAACTAAAACCGTTCAAGATTTATTTCGGAAAGAAGAAAGTTATGATTTAGATCACTTGATAGAATTGATTAAAAAAGATACTGAAAGTGATAAAGTAGTAAAAAGTGTAGTCGTAAACCAATTTGAAAAAGCTAAAGGCTGGGAAATATTTTCCAAAGAAGGAACACCATTAAAAGATATTATTGCTCCCGGGCAAGTGACTGTTTTAGACGTCAGCCCTTATGCTACCATGGCTTCAGGATGGGAAATCAAAGCTCTGGTAACCGGTTTGATTTGCCGCAACCTCTTCAACCAGCGTATGCTTGCTCGAAAGACGGAAGAATTCAAGAGCGTGGATGCAGCGATGCATTATTTTACAAAAGATGTTGAAGAAAAAATGGAAGAGCCGCTGGTGTGGATTGCTCTTGATGAAGCGCATGAATTACTGCCAAAAGATGGAAAAACAGCTGCCACCGAAGCTTTAATCACTATACTGCGGGAAGGGCGTCAGCCTGGAATTTCACTAATTCTAGCGTCGCAGCAGCCTGGGAAGATTCATACTGACGTCATGACTCAATCCGACATTGTCATTGCTCATCGTCTTACCGCCAGATTAGATGTGGAAGCCTTAAGTCAATTAACTCAAAGTTACATGCGAGAAGGGTTGGAACAGGAAATAGATCATCTGCCGCGCGTGAAAGGCGCCGCAGTTATTTTTGACGATGCTAATGAACGGATTTTCCCAGTGCAGTTACGTCCCCGATTTACTTGGCACGGCGGGGGAAGTCCGACAGCTATTTCTGAAAAGAAAGAATATTTTAGCAAAAGCCTAGAGGAACTTAAAAAGTTGTAGTGTCTGGTACGATATTCTTGATATGGTTCCGCAAGATGTAATCTAAATTCTGCACCTGTTCTGTTTTAAGATCTTTGGTGTCAGCAGCAACCATAACTTTATTCCCGGAGAGAACTACTACTCTGTCACTGTGCAGATCGCAATTGTTATCATAAATAAACAAATCGTCATCATCTTCCATTTTTTTCCAAAAATAACAGTAAGTCTTATCACCGATAGCGATGATGTCATATGAGCCAGGCTGTTCGTCCATAAAAGCATAATACCTTTCAATTTTAAACGGGTAAGACGGCCGAACAGGAATAAGGCTGGGCTGAGCGCAACTGCTGATAATAAAAGGGAGTAAACTAACGGCATGCTTCAAACTAACAAAATAATTCTTAGAACGTGAATGAACTAAGACCAAT
>CAYRMP010000089.1:0-4499 GCA_964425545.1 uncultured Methanosarcinales archaeon
TTTATCCGCGGAACAAAGTTTCAATGCCGTGCGCGCATTTGAAGCACTGAAACTGGAAAATTTCAAAATAATTTTAGAAAATGCCATTGAGAAAAGCGAAGTGTTATCAAGAAGGTTTAGGCACTGTGCTGCTCGCTCGTTAATGATCCTGCGCCAGTATGGGGGCCAGACAAAAAATGCCGGCAGAATGCAGGTTGGCAGTAAAATTTTGTTTAATGCAGTAAAGAGAATCAGCAATGATTTCCCTATTTTAAAAGAAGCGCGCCGGGAAGTCATGGAAGATTTGATGGATTACGTCCATGCGCAGAAAGTTATTGATGAAATTATTGCCGGAAGAACCGTAGTAGTGGAAGTGCCCACCGATATTCCCAGCCCGTTTGCGTTCGGCTTGATTGCCGGTGGTTACAGTGACGTAATAAGAATCGAGGATAAGCAGGAATTCCTAAAACGCATGCATGAGATGGTTATAGCCAGAATTGCCTTAAAGGAAGGAAAAAAACTGCTGAAAGAAAAAAAGGAAGAATTTTCCTACTCTTCTTTTTGGGAAGATTTGCACCAGAAACAGGAAGAAGAAAAAGATGGGTATAAAGAGAAATTAAAATTGCAGGTGTGGACTCTTAAACATGTTCCAGTGTATGTGAAAGAGGAGTTAATCAAACTTATTGATAACGGCTCAATGCGCAAAGATGTGTTTGATGATTGCAGGAAGTATAAAGAAGAAATTGAAAAAAATTGGCCCAACGAGTTGCGTGAATTTATGTTGTCTAAGATAGCTGCAATCTGATTATGAAGCGTGATAATTTATAAATTAGCTCGGCTATAATTTTAGAGCATTGAGATACCAGAAAGGGAACAGTTACTTCAAGGAGCGATTAAAAGTCTGCCCGACAACGATGATTCAATTAGATTAGAATGATCCGCTAAAGTTGCAGTGCGCAGTTTCTGAATCATTGCTTAATTATGCCCGAATGGCAGCTTTGGGAACTAGCGCTGCTGTGCGCAAAATAGATACTCGTCACATTTATTCTTCCAGAAGAAGCAAAATCTATCGATGATTGTATTGAGGAACAATGTCTGATTGTTTGATCCCATAATGAACTAACATCCCAAGATACATGCCCATTAATTGCTGTTTATTTTTTTTATGGAATCCTTTCGGAAGTGATTTATCATTTTGCTGACAAAAATCCCTGATCCAACTTTTGAGCATTCCATATGTTGCTGAAGGATTTTCAGTTCTTCGCGGAATTTTTAAGTAGTTTGAACCCATTTGTTCTGCAAGCTTGTGTTGGTATGCTAAATATTCAAAAGAATCTTCACCAAAATTTTCGAGAATTGTTCCTTCATCTAGAGTAACTATTTGTTCTAAGTCTCCGGAACGGAGGATCTTATCTCTGATGGTGTCGTTCATTGTAGTTCAAAAGCCATGGGGTAACTTAATCTTTTTGTGGAAATAATTTTTGGTAAATAGAATCAGCTACTTTAGGATTAGTTGCTTTAAGTCCATTTCTTCTAACCATTTCTTCAAGAGCTTTTCCCATTGGTGCTCCAGCAGCCATCTCAGCAGTCATATCACAAGAATAGTGTCTCGGGTGTATGTCGCCCCGTTCCATCATCTTTTTGATACGTTCCAGCATAATTGGAGTTACATATTCTGGTACTTGCACTTCATATTTTTTTACCATGAGCTTAAATCCCTTTAATACTTTATAAACTTTTCCAGTATTTAGTAACTGCACAGTAGTTATTGTTGGCTGGGCTCATTCATTGAGTTTTGTGGACAATTCGTAGCACTAGGACCACCCATAAATTCTGTCTTAAACAGTTAAAATAGAAGAATCACCTTAATTTTCAATCGGCTTACTTAAGAACTTCTTTTGACATTGTTCACAATAGGTCGTTCTTGTTTTTTTGCGATCTACCAAGAACCTTTTTTTACAGAAAGGGCAATATTTGACAAGTTGATAATCCATTGTAGTTTCTCCATATATGTGATTGGTGTAAAGGTAAATAACTGTCGAAGAAAATTCGTTGCTCCAAATTATCTACTTAATAACATAAAAGGGGTTTTTCTTTATAAAAGGTACCACTAGAATAGTTGTTTTAGAGAATAACGGTGGGAGAAATTTAATCCACCCGCAAATTCTTATTCTATCTGCTTCACATCTAACTCATAGTTATATTTGATGTTTGTAAAACGATCTTCGTCTTCCGGACAAATCAAAGTCAAACAATATCCTTTTTTATCTCTTCTGCCAGTCCTGCCGATCCGGTGAATATAGAATTCTGGTTTGGTGGGAACATCGTAATTTACGACAGCATCTACTTTTTCAATATGAATTCCTCTTGCTGCAACATCGCTGGTTACTAAAATATGGATTTTTCCATCTTTGAAGAGGTTTAAGGTGTTAAAACGTTCATCTTGGGTGAGATTGCTATTTAATTCTCGAGCGCGGTAATTATGCTCTGATAAAAATGAAGTGATTTCTGCAGTTTTATCTTTCCTATTGCAAAAGACCATTATTCGTTTGAACTTATTATTTTGCAGAAACTTAAGCAGCACTTCTTTCTTTTCTGCGATAGTGCATAACAATATTTCTTGAATGATATTTTGGGGGATTAATTCTCCTATCGTTAATAGTTCGTAATCAGTCAATTCAGCTTCGATAAATTGCTTGACTTTTTCATTTATGGTGGCTGAAGAAAAGATGATCTGCGCGTCTTTACTTACTCTTTTTTTAAGGTAAACACACTCATCAAAAAAGCCGTGATCGAACATCTGGTCGCTTTCATCGTATACTAAGTATTTAACATCTCCAACTTTAATTCTTTTAGCATTGATATGCTGTATCAGTCTTCCCGGCGTCCCCACCATGATGTGATTTCTTTTGTTGATGGTGATAGAATCTCCTGCTATTTCTCGGCCGCCGTAAAGCATGCCCACTTTAATTCCCAACGGCTGGCAAACTTTAGTCATCTCTTTCCCCACTTGGATACATAATTCCCTGGTTGGAACTAAAACAACCATCTGAATACCCAATTTTTTATTGATTCGCCCGATAAACCCGAGAAGATATGCTAGAGTTTTACCGCTGCCGGTTCTGGAAGTAAAGACAATATTCCTGCCCTTTATGGCTAGAGGAATTATTTTTTCTTGGACTTCTAAGGCCTCTTTAAAGTTTAAACTAGACAAGACGCTGATTATTTCTTTCTTTAAACTTAAGTCAGAAAATGTCCCCATAATGCTTTAAAAGAAGAGATTTATTATAAATGTGGTTGTATTTTATGAAAGTTCTACTCACTCGCGTTGGGGTTAGCATCTTTCGAGCTGTGAGTCGTAAAATAGTGTTACTGACGTTTCCCGTAAGGAACAACCCCTTTGTCAGTTAGCTTAGAAATAAAAGTAGCTCGAATTCGATGATGCTAACCCCGTTCAGGATAGAGCTTACTCCATCTCAACTTCTTTCAATAATCCTGATGACCCGCAAAAGAAATACATGTTAGTGACATGAGGCATCAATCTTTTGATTCTCAGCAGCTGTTTTTTGGCCTTAGTGATTCGATAACTGCATTTAACTTCATAGACATCGCAAGAATTTTTGCGCATGGCTAATAAATCTATTTCCGCAAGAACGCGGCCCCTCTTAGAATATAATCGCACATTAGTGGATAGAGAATCGTAATCGGACTTTACTTTTTCACAAAGGTCATGCAAGTAGATATCGTGCTTGATCCTGGTTACCACCTCTACAGAACATATCAAGACTCTTAGGTATATATGTTTTAGTCTGATAATGAATATACCTGATTAAAAGTTGTAAGAGATGATTATTTGGAAAGATTTTGTTTACCGGTCAGAGTTACTACACCATCTTCTTGTTGAATGGTCAGCTCTTCTAAGTTATTAATGACAATATCATTGCCCATCAAGTAATAAGAGATATTACGAAGTTCGTTGATTCTCACTTTCTGTACATTTTGAATCTCTACTACTTCAAAAGGGACCTTGCCTTTTAAATGAGGATTATTTTCGTCGAAGAACCCGATAAAGGCATGCCAAACTTCATCATTTTGATGAGAAGGTTTTCTACTCACAACAACACTTTTGACCTTATACTTTTTTGATTTCTCTTTCATGTATTATTTGATAAAGCCCTTGCTTTTAAAGCTTACCATTATTCCTTTTACATGCATATAGTAAGAAAGGGTAAACCCCATAGAGAAAAAGATTAGAGTCCAAAAACGGCTGGCCCAAAAGCTGCCAGCGATATAACCTACTAAAAAGCCTAAAATAATCAAAACTGAAGGAAGAATAGGTTGTTTATATCTTTGAAGATAATACAGCCGTGCAGCAAGAAGACCAGAGACAAATACTGAAAAGTAACTTAACCCGGGCTGATAAATCAGCACGGAAATCAAAAATCCTAACAAAGCAAAGATTAATGCTAACAATTCCGGCCATTGGTATTGTAGTTTTAGGTGGGCCATGTTATGGTTCG
>CAYRMP010000090.1:0-4421 GCA_964425545.1 uncultured Methanosarcinales archaeon
TCAATAGTTGTTGATTTTCTTGTGTCAAAAATTCCTTTTTTCAAAGTTCTCTAAAAAAATAAACTGATCATGGTTTTTGTCCGAAGTCATAGACGTTTATCTCTTCAATGCCTTTAGGTACAGTAAATTGTTCCGTGGGTAAAATCCGAGGCCTCCTTGTTTTTGGCGGAGGAGCTTGATACCAGATGTCTAATGAATTCCTGCTTTGGTTATAGGAGTGGGAGGAGATATCTGCTTTCCATAAAGAAACTCCTACTTCCAATTCAGAATCAGTTTCAGATAATATTTTTCCTTCCAGATTAAGATTTTGTGCCTTACCATGATAATAACATCTTAATTCTCGATCATTTCCGGTTAAATCCATAAAGTAATTAAATTTCTTCATTTTTCCACCTTTTTCGATATTTTATTAAAAAGTCCCCCCTCCCGGACTTTCACGGCAATACCTAATCGTCGCGGTGGGTTACGTGTAACCCGTCCATGTCGCCTAAAATATTGGCCATTCGAACCGGGGATCCCTCGGTGACTACACGACTGATTGTTTTTCATCCAGTTACGTCGCTGAGACGGTATGTCAAACAACTGCTACAGCCGAGTGTTCTAGCCGCTAAACTAAGGGGGGATTTGTTGTCTGAGTTATAGTTTGTTTATTAAGTTTTTGCTTAAATCGGCTTTTATGAAAACGCAATACTTATAAATCAAAAAGTTTTACTAGAATATCAGTACTGGAACATAATTGTTCTAAGTATAAATAAATAGAGGTGATAATATGGCAAAAAAAATGAGTGGAGGAAAAGGCATGTTAGGCAGTTGGTCATTTTTAGTGGGGTTACTTCTAGCAGTACTCTTGGGAGTAGGACTTACCGGTCCATATGCTGCACAGATGACTTGGGCAGTATTTCTATTAGGAGTAGTAATAGGTTTATTGAACGTAACCGGTTCTGAATCATCCGCATTTTTGACCAGCGGTACCGTACTTGTTTTAGTGTCCTACCTTGGCGCAAGTGTTTTAGGAAATGCAGCAGGATCTGGTTTCGGAGTGGATCTTTTAGTTAGTGTTCTGAACTCAGTTTTAGTACTTTTCGTCCCTGCAACTATCGTTGTAGCAGTACGAGCAGTATTTGGTTTAGCAAGAAATTAAATTTTATTTTTTTATTTTTTTAACTTTCTGATTATCTTTCTTTTATCTGATTAGAATAACAAACTTTATTAATAATTTACATTTTGCTGTTCAATATGCGGTAGTAGTATAGTGGTTAGAAATCCTTTCGGATTGACTAATATACGGCCTTGCCAAGCATTTTTCGCGAAGAGGCTGTGACCGGGGTTCGACTCCCCGCTACCGCACATTTTACTTTATAAGTGTAGCTTCTGACATAGTTTAAATTTATTGGGTTATGAAGAAGTAGGAAATTTAACTCTTAATCCTTTTAATCATAAAATAAAAATAAAAATTTATTCTCTAGAATTATAACCCGCCATTTGATACGCCCCTGGAACATCATATCCCCCTATTCTAGTAGTAGGGTTCTGTTGAGTAGGTAGTTCATCCGTTTTTTTCCAAACTTCAAATGTTCCAATCTCAAGAGCTAAATATATTATGTCCGTTGTTCCGTCCAATGTTTTTAAAACTTTTTGTGCTCTGCCAGAGTTTCTTGGCAAAACTATTTCTGTTAATGGTTTCATTTTGATTCCTCCTATTATGTTCGGTTAAGAATCCATTTATAAACCTTTGCATCTGATGATAAAGTCAATTTATCGTCATCTCTACTTTTTTTGCCATTTTGATTAAATCTAGCAATTTATTCTTTCCCAACGGAAGAATCAATCCTGCCTCTTGTGCCGGCGTTTTTTGATTAAGCATGCTATGCGGATTGATATAATTATGCAGCATTTTACATAGTGCTGATGTTGATGCTGCACCTTCATGCGTTTGAAATACATTCAGAGCATCAAATCTTCTGCTCAGTTCTCGATTGTGTCTTTCAACAGCATTGTTATTATGCTTCAATCCAAATTTTTTACAGGCAATCGGCACTCCAAAATTTAGTTCGGTTATTTTGTAAAATAATTTTTTCCACGCAGCCTTGTAATTCCAAAATTTATCAGATACAAAAACAATTAATTTTCTTTTTTCCACCGGTTTTTTTAATTCTTGCTCGTACTGTTCCAGCATCTGTTTGTAGCACCATGTTTTAATTTGCTGAAGAAATGACACACATGCTTCCAATGTTCTCTCTATGACGACAATTTCCGCAAGAACAAACTTTGTTTTGCTGTCAATAGCAGTTAGCCGATATTCCCAATGGTCTTTGACTTTGGCGTATTTCTCATCGAAGTGGATACGGCCCTTAATCTTTGGAGTACCGAGTTTCTGCTCGTTTTTTTTAAAAGGTGGGAATATTTAACCACCCATTTTCTAATTGCCCATCTTGACACTTTAACATTATCATGCTGCCTGAGATGTTCTCGCACTTTTTTAAGTGATGCCCCATCACCATATTCGTGCAGAGCACGAACAATATGTTGCGGTGTTATTCTCATTCTCTTAAATCCGTCATCATGGACATACCATTTTTTACAATCATGGCAGAAAAACTTTTGCTTTGAGCCACAAGCATTGTGCCTCATCCCTTTTTTTACTACATTATGTGATCCACACAGTTCACAAATAATCATATCAATCACCTCTCAAAACAGCGAAAGAATAACTAATATTTAAAGATGACGTTTAGTAGACTTTATCGTATTCAGGAGAATAAAATGAAAATCCTAAGATTTGTTATCCCAATCACAGCAGAGCCGCGGGGTATTTATATCCCAGCGAAGAATAAAATATACTAACAAATATAATTTAAAAAAAAGATAAAGAAATAATTACTTTTTCTTCTTTTCAGACATATCGCAATGTCCGCAACTTGGCTTAACTAACTTTAAAACACTAACTAACACCAACAGACCACCAAGAACAATTCTCCAGTCCAACGTCGGCAATAATAATGCCCATGCCAATACTAGCAAACCAAGCACTAAATTTTTAACACCATGACATTTCATGCATACGTTATCCTTACATTCGCATCCCATAATTTCACCTTCTCTTTTTTTGTTTGTCTACTTTTTGGCTCTTCGCTAAATCTTCCAGAATATCAGAAGCGAGAAAGGTATATCCTTTCTTTTTCTTTAACAATAAATCACCAGTAAGACCATTGATAAAAGACGCTGCTACTGCGCTTTTGAACAAATCTCTTGATTTGGCTAAAAAGCCCGTTGCCAAACCAGCTAAGATATCGCCGGTTCCACCTTTAGTCATGCCTTGATTTCCAGTTCGGTTATAACTTATCTTATTGGCGGAAATGATTAAATCAGTTGGACCTTTAACTAACAACACATTATTGTTTTGTAAAAAATATCTTAAATTTCCTTGCAGAATTTCTGCTTTCTCCTTGGCATTAGCCTCTCGCACTTTAGGAAGACGAAACTCTTTGTTACTGTTAACTAACATCGTTTCCAGCTCCATTTCATTAAGAGTAATAATGCTGTTATTGAAATCTTTAAAAGAAAGAGTTTTTAAGGCATCAGAGTCAATCACTTTTAATTTCTGAGACTTATGTACAAAATACTGGCAGAACTTATCTGCTTTACGAGTAATTCCGTTTCCAATCAAAACTGCATCAAACTTATCTGCATATTTTACCATTTCCTTGGCGTTTTTGATATTAAAACTAGTTCCCTTAACCTTATAAGACATCAGATCGGGAGTATATTGATGAACTGCCCAAGCCACTTTCTCCGGTGCAGCTACTGTTGCTGTATCACAACCGGCCCTTAAAGCTGCTAATCCGGCCAGCACTACTGCTCCGACATATTCGTCAGAGCCGCCGATTACCAGCGCATGACCATTCTCTCCTTTTCGAGAAGTCTTCTTGCGGTCCATTAATTTTTTGACTTGATTAAAGTTCATGTAAACCAGTTAAGAAATACTTATTTTTTGCTTTATATAAGTTTGTAGTAACTCAAAGATAGAGAAAAACGGAAAAGCTCCCTTCTTTATAAATAATTTAAAAAGCACGCCCTTTTGGAAGATAAAATAGCATGCAAGATGCGACAACCTTTTAAAGAAAAGTAATTCTTTCCAGCTTGGCCCTGTAGCTTAGCCTGGTAGAGCGCTGGTCTTATATGACCGTTAATGGATCAAAACAAAAACCATTAATTTTGCTTGGAAAGCCAGAGGTCCTGGGTTCAAAACAAGTGTCACGCCACTTGAGAGGCGGAGCGACTGCGCTCATTGCATTCGCTTAGTCACTTAAAACTAATCGTGACAAAGATGAAATTCCCGGCAGGGCCACTTATATTACTAAAATATTACTTGACATCCTCCCCTGCCCTAAAGGGCGGGGATTCCCGATAAGAATTTTGGC
>CAYRMP010000091.1:0-2258 GCA_964425545.1 uncultured Methanosarcinales archaeon
GCCTGCGCTAATTTGGATATCTCAGTTTCATTGCCGGGGAAAGAACGGCATTTCCAGATATCATCTTTCAGGTCAACTACCGGGGCAAAGTTCAAATTGAAACCTAACTGATATAAAAATTGTCCTTCCTCAACACCCTTATCAAATGCTTTCTCAACAGAATCTATTTCTGACGCAGGTGTAAACTGCCTAATGAAACCAAAAGGGCTGACGCATCCTTCTAGATCGGATGTTACAAAAAAAGGAACAGGCATCTGATATTGGAAATCAATGATGGTATTATTGAAAATGTTTTCAGTCTGCCGGGCAAACAAGTGTATTCCTCCCAGCTGCATATTCTTCCACGGCCAGTAATTCTCTTTTATTCCTATTGCTATTACCATCTGGGCAATCTTCTGTTCTAATGTTAATTTTTGAAGATCAACAACCTTATTCTTCACATCAACCGGCTGCTGTTTGGGTATAATCAATCCCTTAGCTTTAACTATGTTTAAAACGGATAAAAATAATACCATAACTACTAAGACCAAGAATAATCTTTTCTGAACTTCTAATCTCTTTTTTTTCATACTGCTTCAAAATTATTTCTTCATCTACCAATACGGCTGCTGTCGGCAGTAATTATATGCTTTATTGTTAAGCCAAATCCGCAATCCTGAGCCCGTAGTGCAAACCCAATCCAGATTGTCTTTGCTTTCAGTCCGACATTCTAATTGCTCTCGCGCTTGCAGGCAGCACCGATCTATGTCCTGAAGTGAAGTAAACTCTTCTTCCCATTGGATCATGCAGACCGGCTCTTCTTTATCTAAGGCATACTGCGCCTGCCCTAACGTAGGAAGTTGTAGTCCCAACAACATCAATAGTAATAGCACCGCAATCATCCCTAAAGAAACATTAATGATGAATAACGACCTTTCTGAAAGCATACTTTATTAAAAGAAAAAAGATATATAAATATATCTTCATTAAAAAGGATTATATGCAAAAAACCATCCAAAAACAACTGAACGATTTTTTTCGAGATATAACTGCCATGGGCGGCTTAGTTGCTTCCCTGCTGCTGATACTCTTGTTTGTTTCTTCACAACTATTTGCGCCTCTTGTTGCTGGTTCTTTACTAATTGCTAGCATAATCATCTTAATCCGCGTATTCTACTTTAAAGACCGGCCAAATAAAGAAATGCATACTAATTTTGTGGAAAGAATCGATGCTTCATCATTTCCCAGCATGCATACAGCAAGAATTTTCTTTTTGGCCTTATTGTTCAGCGTTTATTTTGCCAACCTATATTTGGCTATTCTCTGTACAATTATTGCGGTCTTAGTTTCTTATTCCAGAATATATCTTAAGAAACATGATTGGATTGATGTTCTGGGCGGAGTAACTGTTGGAGTTGCAACATATTTTCTTATTGCAAAGATATTTTTCTAATGAAGTAAAGGAGTAAACATGGCCAAAAAATATTTTTTCATTACAGACACTCCTGAATGCGGGAAGGGTGTTTTCAGCAAGAAATTATTTCTGGAAGATAAAGTTCTATTTACTTTCGGAACAACGGTTGTTCCCTGGGCTAAAGCCAATCATCGCAGCATTCAGCTTGGGAAGAATAAGTGGCTTAATCCGAGCAAAAAAGACTTAGGATATTACGTCAACCATTCCTGTAATCCTAATGCCAGATTTAAGGAGCCAAATTTCATTGCTGCCTTACACAAAATTAAACCGCGAGAAGAAATAACTATCGATTACAGCACTTTGGTCAATATTTTAAAATGGGATATGGACTGTGCTTGCGGACATAAGAGTTGTCGAAGAATAATTCGGAGCTATTCGCAATCCCCCAAATCACTTCAGAAAAAGTATAAACGTTTTGTTTCTTTTGTACCAGCATCAACAAAGAGAGAAATACTCCCTAAAAATAAAAAATTAAGGATGATTAATTCTTATTCGCAATCAGCTTTATAAGTTGCGCCTTGCGTTTCGCCATGGTCAGTTTGCACATCATAATCCTGTGATTGCTGACTATAAGAATCAGTTGCATCTTTAAACAATTGATCTATTTTTGCTTCTAGGGCGGCTCCTGCAGCGTTTCCGGCGGAATTACAATCATGATCGCAAGATGTCACCGTCGCTGCGCTTATATCATTGATAAGCTTCTCTCCGATAGCTTTGCAAAGATCGGCATGGCCTTTCTCATGCCCCACCAGCCCTTCCAGCATTTTATCCCAGCAGTGGTCGCAGCCGTCCCATTGTGGTATGC
>CAYRMP010000091.1:2268-4328 GCA_964425545.1 uncultured Methanosarcinales archaeon
TATAGTGATTTCATAATGTCCTGGGCTTCCTGCAACTGATGCGGTATAACAGCATTCTTTCTTTTCATTGTAAGTAGGCCCCTTAAAGCTCATGCTGTAAGAATACACTCCTAAATTACAATCGGTATTGCCGGCATATATTTGTCCGTCTTCTCCAGGGAAGCCTTTGCCATTTTCTGGATTAAAAATATCATTAACCGCTTCTTCAGCAGTATCGCCATTAACGGCATAGTGTTCCATGGTAACACCACCTATGCTTGCGCCAGGGTTGTTTTTGACACAGCCGGAGCCGCCCGCACCACCTGCACCGCCGTTATTAGAATTACTAGAGCTCTCGGTAGTAGTATTACTACTAGAACTGCTATAACCTCCAGTAGTAGTATCACTATTAGAACCACCAGAGCCTACTGTGGTATTATCATTTGGCTTATCGCAAGCGTATAATCCTACTGTTAGAGCTAAAGGTGCAATATATTTTCTGTTTATTTTCATTTTTGATATCCCCGCATAATTATAATCTGCTGTTTAGCTAACACTATTTAAAGCTTCACAAGAAAATATTTATTAATAGATTATAGCCTAAGAGATACTCAAACTTTCTTCCTTACTTTAATAAAATCTCCCAGCGTAAACCCTTCTCCACGGGCAGATTTATCTTTTTCGAATGATTGCTCTACTTCTTCTACCACTAAAGAAACACCCAATATTTTTTCTAATCTCTGTGCTGCTTCAACGGAAGGCTGCATCCTGCCCTGTTCCCATTTCGCAACGATGCTTTCTTTTTCCTGCAAGGAGCGGGCAAAATCTTCTTGGCTTAATCCCTGCTTTTCCCTGGCCTGGCGCAGCAAAGAAGCATAATTTGTGATTACTCTAAGGGGCTGTTCCCGATGCATTTTTTTCATTGGAACACGAACGGCATCAACTTTCCTTTTAATCGTACCAAAGCGGGCGCAATTCTGGCAGACAGTCATCTCCACACCCTCTACATCAGCAGTAAGCAAATTTCCTTGTTTTCCGCACATATCACAGGAAGCCATAATGTTACTGAAAAAAACAGGTGCTTTTAAAATTTTCTAGTTTTGATTAGGGAATAAATGGCCGATAATTGGCTTGTACAAATCAATTCTTACTAGTTTTGTTTTTTTCATTGGTGTCTTTCGTGGTTAAAGTAATAATCTAAAACTCCCAATTGTACCGTAAATATCTTTTCAGGTGATTTTTCAAATATTTGTTTTAATTCAGACTTTTTAATCCAATGGATGTCTTTCGTTCCATCTCCTTGTTTAAGGGGTTGTTTATCTTCAACTTGGCATATGAAAACAAAACCTATCCACGGCCGACCACCTTTGATCTGTTGCTGGCAACAAAATGGCTGGAATGCGAAAGAACCATCATTATTCGGAGAATGTATTCTCGTTTTAACTTCTGGGAATATTTTAAGTATTTTTAATCCCGTCTCTTCAAAAACTTCTCTATTAAGAGCGTCATAAACATTTTCAAATTCCCGGATTTTTCCCGCAGGTATTTCAAGACCTCCAGAATATTTTGGATCTTCTTCAGGTTTCCATCTGGTTTGGACTAAAATTTCCGTTTCATCATTTTTTACTCAATAATCGCTGAAATAATTGGTATGCTGAATTTTTCCATAAAATAAATTATTTTGGATTCTATTTAAAGATTTTTCTTCAGGCGAATAAAAATTCAACTTAACGATGTTAAGCTTCCCGAGGTTTATCCTCCGGTCGACGCGTAGCCGAGAAGTTTAGATTTAGCAAAATCATCTTTTCTTAGCATAAAAAATTTCTGCTATTTGCCCTTGTGCAACTGTTTTGTAATAAACACGATATACAAAATGTTTACCCTTAAAGTGTCTTATTTGGTCATAAGGTAGATATCCCTATTTTCTTGTTTTATAATGGTTATAACTCTAATTTTTTCAGCTCATAACTTGAAATTATAGAGAACTTTGAAAAAAGGAATTTTTGATAATATTAAATTTCATTTGAAGCTAAAATTCCGCCATTTCACAGTCTCTTAGAGAAGTTTTATGAATTATTCAA
>CAYRMP010000092.1:0-4328 GCA_964425545.1 uncultured Methanosarcinales archaeon
TTGCACAGCTGTTTTATTTTTTACCAAGAAAATTCACGATGTGGCGAAGTTAGGTATTTAATTCCGCAATGGATAATCACACGAAAATACAAGTCTTTGCCTACATCCTTCTTTTTGTGACTATAATACACCTATTCATTTACGTAGGTAACGATAAGCTTGGTAGACCAACAGCAGCTGTTTTATCCATTAATACGACATCGTGCAGTGAACAATGTCATAACATTTGTGACAACGACATAGACTGCGAACAGGAATGTTTAGGTGAGCAATGCCAGATAAAAAACATATCCAACTAATTTGATATAATTTATTTCACTTCAAAATACATATCTACCGAGGCTTTTGTCCCCTTATAGTCTCTTAATAAGACTGGTATCTTTATTTCATAGTCATAAGTGCCAAAACTTCCCATTTTGTTGACATTGGTTTCTGCCACAAAAACTAAATCTTCTTTTTCAACATTGTCAAATTCTCCATTGCTGTCATCAGAATAATCCCAGAGCATCCCGGTGAGGAAGACGCTGCTGTTAGTGCTGTTAATTATCGGCACATTATTGATAGTGCTGTCGTAGATATTGAATGCTCTGGTCTGTTTTGGCACAGAACCGCCAATGCTGAACAGATTGCTGATTGAATCGCTGAAGTTCCCCATGCCTAAAGCAGCATCAACCTGGGTAAAGTCGTTGGAAGCAAGACTGGAATCATTTTTCCGGCTCAGTGCTTGCAGAGAGCTAAAGTCAAGATTGCTATCACTATCAGTAACCAAAGTATTTTTAATTTCTGACTGCACAGCAAAAAGAAAATCAAAACCTAAGCCCAAGCCGACAAGACTAGTAGCTTTCCCAAAGAAGATAAAGTGGGCACTAATAGAAAGGTTTCTTGAAGCGTTATTATTTGTTTCGTTAGATTCGGCAATAAGATTGCCTGGATCAATTTTAACCTGAATGTTTCTCGAGCCTATCTTCGCGGTCCAATTGGTCAAAATGGTGCTGGTGGAAAATGCAGAAACATTAATTGTTGCATTCCTTATTTCCGTACCACTGTCTAAAAATTGAACTTTCACATTAGCAGCGGCAAGGTCACCAAAATTATGGATGGTGGCATTGACAATAACATTTTCACCTTCAATAGGGTTACTGTTGCTAAACTGAATATCAGAAGTATTTACAGCTAGATCAATGATATTAAATACTTGATTATCTTCTAATACAGTTAATGATTGAGAATCAATCGTGAACGAAACGTATTCTGAATTATTAATATTATTTGATGAATCGTTGGCAATTATTTCAACTAAATATTCTCCATCCAACTTTATAGACGGAAAATCGCCGGCATAGGTAACACCTGAAAAAGGAACAAGGACAATTAATTTTTTTGTCGAGTTGGGCAGGGTAATTTCCGCAAAAACAGCACTAATCTCAAAGTTATCTTTAATGTCCGCTAGAATTAACATTGCATCAAATTTAGTAGATGAAGATCCTTCTACTGTTTGTAGATTAGAAACAGAAGGGGGAATGTTATCCAAAACAGAAAAATTAATCTTATCCGAAGTGCCGATGTTATTTAATGAATCATTAGCAATGATTTCCACTGAGTATATGCCTTTTAAAGAAGTGTTTAAGAACAGGCCGGAAAAATGGTTTTCATTATTGTTGCCATCAGGCAAAAGCACAACATCATCTCTGCGTCCATCAGGAAGAACAACGACCGCAAAAACACGGGATATACTGTCGATATCAAACACCGTAGCAGATATATTTACAAAGGAAGTAGAATTTACTTTACTTCCTAGCAAGATAACTATATTTGAAATAAGCGGAGAACTATTTTCTGCTAAAACCGCAGAGGTTACTAAGAGTACTACTATTAAAAAAAAGGCTGCTAAATGCAAGACATTTACATATTTTCTTTCTTCTACCGTGCTGCTTCTTTTCATTTTTAGATGTGCGAAAAAGCAAAAATCATAAGTTTTGCATTACTAACTGTGAATAGAGCTGATGGTAGGATTCTATACTCTGAAGAAATTGCTTTTCGTTAGCATCTGCCTCTTTCAATAATTCATTATATAGAGATGCGGCATCGTTAAGAAGACGCTTTAAATTAGGATAGTCCTTCTTCTCCACGCATGAATGAAGTTGGTTCACTTTTATCAATAAACATAACTTTTTATGCAGGCGAGGTATTTTTCTATTAAGTGTATTATTATCATGATTTTTTTCTGTTGATACAGCTAGAGATTCTTGATTTGCCAGAAGTACATGATAAAGCTTGACTGCTTGATCAAAATCAAGAGCATTCACATGCGTGTCTGCATCAACATACAAAAATGGAACAGTGGTGTCTTTTAATGTTTCCAAGCCTGCTTTTTTGTATTCGCAGGATGCATAATTTAGATACGGAAAGGATGTCTCGGGAAAGGTTTGTGTCGTCGGTGTTGCCGGCATAGGTTGCAGGTGTTGTTGGACCGCCGAAAGGGGATTAATTTTTTCTTCGGGAATATTTCCATGAAAATCTATTTTCCTATCCCCTTCTTCGGCAGATTTATTCTTACTAAGATAATCCTTAAAATATTTTAAGGTGGATTTCCAACTGCTGTTAGCATCCATCTTCTTATTGCTGGTTTCTTGACGAGAATGTAAACTGGGAGCTGCTGCAGGTACTTCATTGTAGAATTGTACAGGATCGGTTATTTCGTTTTGATTTACATTTTCTAGCTTCCGTTTTTTCATTTCTAATCGAATTAACTACACTATACGCCATAAGACCTACAACGACGATAACACCGAGAACAATGCCCCAGTCATATAAAGATTGTTCCCCTAAGGACTCAAATACAGCAAAGCCGGTTAATAAATTAATGCCTGAGCCGCCGCTACTTTTCCCTTGCGCTATAAATTCATTAAAATGCGGCAATAGGATGGTTTTTGTTTCCTGTAATTTTTCAGGTTCAAGGCCCTTATTGATAATATAACTATATGTAAAGGTGTTGAGTTGGCTGATATTTGTTTTTAATGTTGATGGGCCGACCAATTCAAAAGTTGTACTGTAGATAATTTCTTTTTTATCACCAGAAACACTTTCAGGAATGTGTTCTAAAAGAAGGGTATCGTCAATACTCCCTTCTTTAATAGATATTTTTTTAATCACTAAAGAAACTTTTTTCTCCGTTCCATCGTAGTATCTTATGGTAAGAGGAATCATTTTGGCAATGATTTGAATATTTTCTGGTAATTTTTTTATCTCCGAAATATATTTTTCTTGCTCTTTCTCTGAGGTTACATTTTCCTTAGCCAAAAATTCCCTGATAACAGTTGCAATTTCCTCTTCTTTCCAATTTAATTCAAACATTTTTTCCTCGCTGCGTTGAACTTTGGAAGGTAGCTCTTTTTTTATTAACTCTATCTTTTCCTTCTTTTCCTGAAGCCCTTGTTTAATTTCCTCAGGATTTTTTGATTTTAATTCTCCTAACTCCTTTATTAGTCTCATCATTTCCACTTTGTTTTCTTTAAATTTATTTTCTATGTCAAGCAACTGTATTTCTTCGCCACCATTTTCCTTAAAGTTTTTCCAAAGGATATTAATTTCATCAAGAGCAGCCCTTACTAACTCCAAAACACCATCTACTTCATCTACTAAGTCGCCTTTATTCTTATCTGCTCCAATCTCTTCCATTCCAGTTTCTTGTTTTATTGGTATATTAGTTGTAATTTGTGTATTAGTTGTATTTTGTGTACTTGAAGAACTACTTTCAGTAGGAAGACTGCTATCTCCTACTGCGTCTAATCCTGAAGTTGATACTTCATAAGAAAAAGGCCCCTGATTGCCCGCTTTATCTACCGCTGAAATTTTGTAATAAAAAACTCCCTCCTTAGAAAAAGAATCTGTGACTGTTGTTTCTGTGGTAGTTTTATATACCTTCCCAGCCGTGCCTACTGTGGCTGATTTGTAAATATTGTAATGATCGATGTCCTCGCCCTTAGGATACCACATTAGTTCTACTTCATTGCTGTTCTTTCTGGTTATGGTAAGCATCTCTGGAGCATTTGGAGCGACAAAGTCTATGAGAAAACTTTTACTTCCAATAATAGTTGTTCCAAGATTGCCTGATACGTCGGTGGCAGAAAACAAAAAATAACCGCTAGTCCAATTGTCAGAATTACTGATAATCAATGAACCGCTCCATAAAGAACCGGAAGAATCTTCACTAGATAAGATAATTTGACGAGGCTCAGAATTTCCAAGAACATATTTTAATGTTGGTTCTATGACATATTCCGATGTTTTTAGTTTTACAGCAGTTATACCGGCCTTGAGTGGTAAAG
>CAYRMP010000093.1:0-4297 GCA_964425545.1 uncultured Methanosarcinales archaeon
AAAAAAAAAGAGGATGATATATTTAGAGTTTATGATTTATTCAAACTTCTCTATAAAATCAAATTAACTATGAAATTATAGAGAAGTTTGAATAATTCCTAAAACTTTTCTAAGAGACTGTGAAATGGCGGAATTTTAGCTTTAAACAAAAATTTAATGTTGTCAAAAATTCCTTTTTTCAAAGTTCTCTATAGTAATTGTGAATTATTTCCGAATATTTGTTCACAATTACTAATAGCAAATGTGTATAAAAATAGTCGAATATTTAACACATTAGCTATAACTAATTGACTATAAGTTTTCTTCTAGTTCTTTATTTTTTAGGGGTAAGTTCATCATGTTCGTTCGGGAGTGCTTTGTTTTCTCAATCAATTCTTCAAGCATCCTCAGAACCTCATTAGGCTTGTCTACATCACGAAATTCAAGAGCACTACTCCCCGCTTGTAAGTATATAGTACCAAAGTTAAACAATCTCTGTATAGCTGTCTGCTTAATGTTAAGATCGGGAATAAAGCCTAATGGCTGATAATAAATATTTCTTTTCTTTACCTTAAAAATACCATTAACCATGGTCAGCTTAGTATTCATTATCCGGTAACGGTCTCCAAAATACCTGCGCAATTCCGTAGACAGCAGGCCGGCCACCCCTATACCTAAAAAAGGATAAAAAAATGGCTTGGGAAGAGTAACTCCATTAAAGATAGAATAAACGACAAGAGAGAGAAGAAAAATACTGCAGGCATATTCCAGTAAAAAGGCTTTGCGGGAATGCCTTAAGGTTACTATTACCTTATCATTCTCATTAGTGGAAACATCCATCTATAGTAAAGGCTCTTAGAAGTATATATATTTTATTGTCATGAAAACCGCTGATAGACAAGATAAAATAATTAAGAATATGGGCTTCTAATCATAAATTTAATAATAATAATAATAATAATCTCAATAGCCAAAAATTAAATAGACTGATCATCCTTAATTATCCTTGGCATCGATTAAAAGTGTGGATACTAATACTGCTGCTTCTTTTTGCAGCAGTTCAGCTTTGTCAGTTTTTTCCCAAGTGAAATCAAGATCATTCCTGCCAAAGTGGCCGTAGGAAGCAGTTTTTCTATAAATTGGCCGCCTTAGATTAAGCTGATCAATAATTCTCTTAGGGCGGAAATCAAAATGTTTTTTTACTAACTCTGCTATCTTTTCTTCTGGCATTTTTTCCGTGCCAAAAGCATTAACTAAAATGCTTACCGGTGCAGCTACGCCTATAGCATAAGCAACCTGAATTTCACATTTATCCGCTAATCCTGCAGCAACAATATTCTTTGCTACATAACGTGCATAATAACAGGCAGAACGGTCTACTTTAGTTGGATCTTTCCCGGAAAAAGCGCCGCCACCATGTCTTCCCCAGCCGCCATAGGTATCGACAATAATCTTTCTGCCCGTAACTCCGGCGTCGCCTACTGGACCGCCAATGACGAAAGAACCGGTGGGGTTGATATAATATTTAGTGTTGTCATCTACCCATTCATAACAAATGGGTTTGATTATTTTTTCAATCATATCTCTTTGAATAGTTTCCCAATTTACGTCAGGATGATGTTGCGTAGATAGAACTACCGTGTCAACGCGCTTGGGAACGCCATTTTCATATTCAACCGTTACTTGAGATTTCCCATCCGGGCGAAGATACCACAGCTCATTTCGCTTCCGAGCGCTAGCTAGGCGCTGAGTTATTTTGTGAGCGAGTGTGATGGGTAAAGGCATATATTCCGGCGTCTCATTAGTTGCATAGCCAAACATCAAACCTTGATCTCCAGCACCTTGCTCTTGATGGAGCCCTTCTCCTTCATTTACACCCTGAGCAATATCCGACGATTGTTCAGAAAGAGCAACCAGGACTCCGCAGGTTTCACCATCAAAACCTAATTCGGGTTTATTATAACCGATATTCTTTACGGTCTCACGAACAATTTTCTGTATATCGATAACTGCTGAAGTAGTAACTTCTCCTGCTACTACGACAAAGCCGGTTTTGGTAAGCGACTCAACCGCAACTCGTCCAAATGGATCTTTAGTAAGAATCGCATCTAAGATGGCATCAGAAACTTGATCCATCATTTTATCTGGGTGTCCTTCTGTAACGCTCTCCGAAGTAAAAAGATAATTTTGTTTTGTCAATTAAACCACCTCGCAGTTGTTTTCTTTGAAATGCCCTTATTAATTGTTGTACCTAAAATATTCCTTTAGGAATATTCCCAGAAGAATATTAGAAATAGTTTAAATTCCGTTCATAATATTTATATAACGGAGAGAACAATTCTCAATAGTGATAAGAAAGTGATGATAAGAAAGTTATGAGAACAAGGCGGGAACGTGATGGAACTTAAAAATATTAAGAAAACGAGGATGGCTCTGGGCTTAACTCAGCACCAATTCGCAAAAACTGCCGGTGTTTCTCAATCATTGATTACGAAGATAGAATCGGGAAGAGTAGATCCGACTTATTCTAAAGTAAAAAAAATCGAAGAAGCTTTACAGCTTCTCTCTTCAAAAAAAGAAGTTAATCTTGAAGAGATTATGACCAGCAGAATTATTGTGGCTAAGCCATCAGATAAAGCTACGGAAGTGATCAAGATAATGAACCATAAAAACATATCGCAGGTTCCAGTCGTAGATGGAGATAATGTTATTGGCTTAGTAAGTGAAACCTCTGCGCTGGAGAATTCAGAAAAACTAAATAAATTAGTAGCAAAAGATATTATGGAAGAAGCTCCGCCAATCGTTTCTATCAATGCTTCTCTTTCAGTAGTTTCAAGTTTATTAAAACACTACTCCCTGGTTTTGGTGAAACGGAAAGGTGTCTTAGTCGGAGTCATTACTAAATCTGATTTATTGCGAAAAGCATTTACATGAATGGGTATTATCAAATCATCACACCACAAAAGAGATCAATTCTCATCTAGAGCTTGGAAAGCTAGTATGTCGTCGATATTTAATTTTTGTTTTTTCTTGATCTTTTCAGAAACTTGCGCGGTTTTTTCTTTTATTTGTTCTTTAAAACTTTTTTCTTCTTTCTCGTTAAACTGTTTGCTTAGTTCATCAACGCGCGCCTGTATTTCCTGAAGCTGATTCTTCATTTGCCCATACTGCTCTTTTAATTGAAGATGTTTTTCGGCGAGTGGCGTTTGCTGTTCTCGCAGTTGTTTAAGCTGTTCATATAGAGAATTTACCTGCTGATGTTTTTGCTGGGAAAGTCCCGCCGTGCCCTGTACCTCTCGATGAAATCGTTCTGCTTTGTGGCGAACTTCAGCAGCATCTGCAGAAGCAGCATTGCTTATTTTCCACACTTCTTCTAATTCACCCATCTTTTTCTGCCGCGCCTGCAACTCTTTTACCTTCTTTCGTAATTTTTCTTCCTGGGGAAAAGGCATGACTTCAGTTTCCAGCTGATGTTCGAGCTTACGTATTAAAGATTTGATCTCTCTAGGATTCTCATGATGGTTATCTTTATTTTCCATTTTGCCGATCAATTCATTTTTCTTCTTGCTCGCTTCTTCCTTAAGATTTGTTTTTTCTTTAGTGAGAGTGTTAAAAGTATCCCGCTGTTGTTTTAACTCTTTTACCTTAGTGGTCAATTGGTCGCGTTCATTTTTGAAAGCAGATATTTGGTTAAGACAAGATTTTATCGAAGCCCTAGTAGAATTAAGCAGTTGATATTGGGCTTCTTTTTGCTCATAAATGGATTTCAGCTGATAGCGCAGGTTGGATAGTTCTCTGCGTTTTTGTTTAAGTTCTTCCCGCAGTTCGGTTTCGTTATGAGAATTTGATTCCATGTTGTTATTACACTAAAACGGGATAAGTTGTTTATATTTTTATTGGAAAAAAAATAAAAAAATAAAATAGAAAAAAGCTTAGCCAAACAAAGCGCCTAGACCTGCTGCGGCAGATTCATCAGCTTTCTTGCTGTCTTCTTTCTTCTTATCTTCTTTTTTAGCTTCTCCTGCATGAGCTGCACTGCTTGCAGCTGGTGCTGCGGCAACTGCAGTGACAGTAGCTGCTTTCTTAACAGCTTCGTCGATATTGACTCCTTCAAGAGCTGCAACAAGTGCTTTAACTCTAGTTTCGTCAGCATTGACGCCTGCTGCAGTTAAAACTGCTTTGACTGCGTTAGCAGTAATCTCTTTACCTGCTTTATGAAGCAACATTGCGGCGTAAATGTATTCCATTTTTTATTCCTCCGATGATTTCTTAGTATTTTCTACTTTAGGTTGTTACTCATAGATTGGCTTCACTCTTT
>CAYRMP010000094.1:0-4278 GCA_964425545.1 uncultured Methanosarcinales archaeon
AGATTATGGTGTTTCATTTACCAAATTAGATTCCTTTGCCCTCGCCGGCGCAGAGATTATGTCCCACATTCCCGATAGAAGGATAATCGAAATAGAGACCGGCCGGGGATGTAAAGTTGGCAAATGCAGCTTCTGTACCGAACCGATCAAAAGTAAATTCCTCAACAGAAAGATGGAATCGGTAGTTAAGGAAGTAAAAGCATATTATAAACAAGGAGCACGATATTTCCGCCTCGGTAAACAGGCAGACTTTTATGCTTCTGATCGGCCGATTGAACTGCTTCAACAGATCAATAAGGGATGTCCGCAAATTGAAGTGTTACAAATAGATAACGTCAATCCTAATTCCGTGGTTGCACCGGGCGGAGAAGAAATTACCAAAGCAATTGCTGAGTACTGCACTCCGGGAAATATTGCCGCTTTAGGAGTAGAAAGTTTTGATCCCGCCGTGGTAAAAGAAAATTTGCTGAATACCGCGCCGGCTATGGCCATGAAAGCAATTAGAATCATTAACAAATACGGCGCAGAACGGGGGGAGAATGGTTTGCCTAAATTTCTGCCGGGGATAAATATTATTTTTGGGTTATTAGGTGAAACAAAAGAGACCCATCGGAAGAATATGGAAGCATTGCAACAGATAATAGATGAAGGATTGATGCTGCGCAGAATTAATATTCGGCAGGTCGCTGTGCTGCCAGACACATATTTAGAGAAACACGGCGGAATAAAATATTTTAGGAAGAACAAGCAATACTACTGGAAATGGCGGAATGAAATCCGACAGAAAATAGATTATCCGATGTTAGGGAAGATTTTGCCGAAAGGAACAGTCATGACTGATGTTTTTACCGAGATGTACGACGGAAAAACTACTTTCTGCCGGCAGATGGGAACCTATCCGCTGGTGATCGGAGTAAAAGGGAGATTGCCGTTAAATCAAAAGATCAAGATTAAAGTCGTTGATTATATGCTGAGAAGTATTGTGGGAGAAAAGATTGAATAAAAAAGGTTATAAGAGAGCGTTATAGAAGAAAAAAAATTATCATAACGGTAATGATACGATTAAATGCCCAATAGGCGGGGGGGAAGTTTACATAATATAAACTTTTGGCAAAACTATTTAAACACATATAATTTACTATTTCTAGTAGTCAAGTTTTATGAAAAAGGTGAAATTATGAAAAGAGAATTACTAGCATTGCTGATTTTATTGTCAGTGTTTGTTTTAGCAGCTGGTTGCGTTCCTCCCCAGCAGATGGAAAAAGAGGGAGCTGCACTGCAGGAGATGAAAGGAAGAGTTGTTTTTACCATCACCGATGCAGCAGTCAACATGAGTGCAGTTACGAGCTTGATGGTGACAGTTGATTCAGTACAAGTACATAGTGCAGCCGAGGGCTGGGTAATTGTTTCCAGCAAACCGCAGACTTTTGATTTGCTAAAGTTGAAGATACAAGGCAGCCAGGAGTTATTAGCTGATGTAACCCTAAATGAAGGAACCTATCAACAGCTTCGATTAAATATTTCTAAAGTTGTGGTTACTGATGCGGAAGGAGAGCATGAAGCCAAATTACCTTCAGGGGAGCTGAAGATTGTAGGCAATCTTGAAGTAAAAGCCAACTCTACTTCAACGGCAAGCTTTGATTTTATCGCCGACGAATCATTACATGTAACCGGTAACGGGGAGTACATTTTGGCTCCAGTAGTGAAGTTAGAAACAAAAGAAGATGCCGAAGTAGAAGTTAAAGCTGATCTGAAAGTAGAAATTAAAGGAGGAACAGTTAAAACAAATGTAAAGGTAGGAATGGACGCTGACGGTAATGTCGGTGTTGGATTAGGCATTCCAGCTAAAGCATCTCTTTCTATCGGCCAAGGCAGAGTCAAAGTAGACGGCGGGCTGGCGCTCGGCAAAGAAAAGAAAGAAGAAGACAACACTAGCATAAAAGCGGAGACGCAGGTTAAAGTAGGAGCTTCTTACTAAGCTAATTTCTATTTTTTTCTTTTTTATTGTTCATAAAGTATGGACTAGAGAAAAATGCTTTTTATTTTTCTCGTTTTCTGCACAATATCTTTTTAAACAATTCTCATTTCTACAATTTCATCGGGGCCGTAGTCTAGCTTGGTTCGAGCACATAAAGCTTGCAAGATAGGACTTACCCTTGGGGTGGGTAAAACCGGAGTTCAAATGCCTGCTACACTAGGCGAACGTTGTCAAGTGGAATCTCAACGATTCCACGAGCAGCCTTATAGTGTAGCGGATTGAAAGTCTTCGCGGCCCCATTTTACTTCTTCCATTCCACAATCTTTCCTGCTACCCGTTACGCTAGGCGAACGTTGTCAAGTGAGATTTATTTAGAAATCTCACGAGCAAACTTTTTACTTCTCCCATTCCACAATCTTTCCTGCTTTGATCTCAATCGCATCTGCTTTGCGCAAGAAAGCTATTTGAGAACGGGATAGAATCGGCTTATGCTGAACTTCAAACAAATATTCTGGAACATACCAGACATCTTCTTCTGCCGTCATCCAACCTTTGCTATCAAAGCGGGATAAATCTACCGGCATAGAATAAGAACGGAGAGTTTTCTTTCCATCACCGTTGGTAAAATATTCATGGAAGAAAGACATCACTAATTCCCTTATGCTTCTATAAATCGGTTCCCGGTATCTAAGCACGGCATGATTTGTTTTGGAAATCGCTCCCCAATGCCCCTTATGCTTGAAGACAGTTATGACGTGATCATCATCATCTTTAACCGAAGTTAAATCAACTACCAATGGTTTATGTCTGTGAAATCGCAATGCGGCGGCGGCAAACATCGCTCCTTCCATGCAGTGCGCACGGTTTTCTCTTAGCACCATTCTTGGCGAAAGAACAGTCTCCCGGTCATGCTCAAAATTAGTGGGAATCTTATTAAGAAAATCCTGAATCTTTTTAGGAGTATTCAGTTGTTTGAATACCCTTACCTCATTTTCTGTAAAACCAAACATCAAAAGAAAGGAGAAAAAGAAAATATATAAAGATTACTAATCCTGTTTCGGGAACAGCTTTACAGCTTCAATTCTTTAGATGATGAAAAATTGCATTTCCATCCGTCAACACAACGGATACTGTTTCTTTTAAACACTTCGGAAACACCATTTATTTTGACACCGATATAAAGATCATTGGCTCCAGTATACATTGCTGAGGTAATCCCGACTAATTCAAATTTACCGTCGCGCACCGCAAAAATACCGCCGCCAGAATTCCCTGGGCTGATAGAAGCATCAAATATAAATGCATTTTTGTAATTTTTATCCAATAATCTTGAATCGTTTTCTGAAGTAACAAAACCGCGGTTAACATTTTTAAAATATCCTCTGGGGTAACCTGTTACTAAAACGATATTCTGCGCCTGTAATTCTTTTGCATCGCCGATAGAATAAGCTAACGGCAGATGGCTCAGCTTAGGCACGCTAATCACCGCTAAATCTTTTGTTTCGTTCTGAGCGACAATTTTAATTTTTTTGGGCTTCATGGTCTTAAGAATACCTGCCATCTCTTCAGATGTTCGGATATACCGGGATGCTTCTTTTTTATTTCCAGAAGCATCTTCAACGTAAAATTTTTCATCCTCTTTCTTTTCATTTGATTTACGCAGGGAGTCATGGAGAATATTTACTTGATAATCTTCTAAAAGAAAAAATTGCTCAGACACTTTGTTTATCTTGTCCATTGAAGGAAAACGATACATAATCTCATCATTTTGAACGACATGGTTGGCAGTTACCAGATAAGTCTTTTTTTTAACATCGGTGTAAATTTCTGCCGTCCCTAAACTATGTAAAGTAATCTCCACTCCTTTAGGATCTTTATATTTTGCTTCACTGATAACCATATAACTGGCATCTTTAAGTTTCTTGATATTTTCAGGATTAATTAAATCATCAACAGAATCATATTTGCCGTCTTGGTCCTGAGCTTGACTTGTTCTTGGCAGTGCAGATATCGACAGATTTGACGAGTTAGCTACACAACCAGTAGCGGATATAACAAAAGCTGCAATTAAACCTTCTAAAGTACGTTTCATGACAAAAACACCTCTTTAAATTTAATTAGGGATACAAAGGAGCTTATATTATTCTTTGCTATATAGATATTATACCGCATATTTGCTAATCTTAATCTTTCTACAAGAAATAAAAATGGACCTGCCGGGACTTTCACCAAGCGTCACGATTAATTTTAAGTGACTAAGCGAATGCAATGAGCGCAGTCGCTCCGCCTCTCAAGTGGCG
>CAYRMP010000095.1:0-4268 GCA_964425545.1 uncultured Methanosarcinales archaeon
TTAGGTAAGAAAGTCTATGTTCTTGTTAGGAAGGGTTAATATCCACGCAAAGCCTGATGTCTCAAGACACAGAAGAAACAATGGCCGCTCACTTCTGCAAAAAATTATATTTTATGAATTATATAGCTAAAATTTAAATAACCAGTGGGTCAAAAAAGACGCATGAATAAAAACCACTTCGCTCTGCTTGCTTTGTCTCTTGCAACCTGCGGTTCGCTTCCAAATGGCTGTAAACAAACCGAAATAACTGTCCTTACTTATAATGTGCATGGCTTGCCTGAAGGCTTTTCTGACGGCAATCCTAAAGAAAACATGCCAGCAATTAGCCCATTATTAAATTCTTATGACATAGTGGCTGTCCAGGAAGATTTTTTTTATCATAATGAACTCTCTTCAGCTACAGGTCTCCCTTACGGAACTCCGCCAGAGCTGTACATCAGAAGAAAAGAAGAAACTCTTAACCCGAGCGGCCTGTCATTGTTTTCCTATTTTCCTGTTAAAAATTATTTCTCGCAGAGATGGGTTGCTTGCAACGGCTACATGGACCAGCTTAATGACTGTTTGGCGCCGAAAGGAGTTTCTGTTGCTGAAATCGAAGTAATTTCCGGCGTATGGATTGATGTATACAACTGCCATATGGATGCCGGCGATTCTGCTGGTGACAAGAACGCCAGAGACTTGCAAATTATGCAGTTGGTGCATGTCCTTGACGTACGTTCTCCCCACCGCGCAGTAGTTGTGGCTTGCGACACCAACATAGAAGAAGAATTTCCTTCGCAGTTAGAACAGATGTTAACTTTAACGGGGTTGAAAGATAGCTGTCGGGAATTGAACTGTCCTGAACCCGGTAATATTGATCGCGTTTTCTATCGAAGCGGTAACTGGGTACAGTTAGAACCAACTAGATGGTATATCCCTGATGAATTTGTCAACGACAGGGGGGAAGACCTTTCCGATCATAGGCCAGTTGTTGTTGACTTTCAGATCACGGTTGCACCTGCCTATTTGGTTAGATGAGTGCGGAAAATAGACATTGAAGTTTACAGATTCTTAAAAACTAGAGTAAACTAAATTCTTAATGGTGAAAACTTGAAAAAAGTAACGGTTGATGAAAAATTAGAAAGTCTTGTTGATGAAACTGGAGCAAAATACGAAGGGAAAGAATTCTGGACCATTACGGCCTGGGTTTTTGCTGGACAGAGCAGCTCAGATGCTGCCTCATCAGAAGCACAGCTTAAATTAGCAGATTTAGCCGAACAAAACCATGCAGATGCCTATCAATTAATTTATGTAAATATTTTTGATTCACGGCAAGAATATGACCCTGCCCCATATACGGCCGCGGCAACAGCTATCCTCTACAAATCCAAGTGAAGTTTTATAAAGTATCATCAGAAAACCACTCTTGGTAGTAGTGGCAGGAAGCTTACGGCCCTATCGCTTCCGTTTATCGTGGGATTGAGCATAGCGAAATCCTACTTGAAAGCATTTGGATCAAACCTTTTGCGAACGGAGTGAGCCGAAAGGGTTGAGGAAAGTCCGCCCACCATAAACAGGCTGCTTCCAGAAGGAAGAGGGAGAAATTCCCTGGCTCTGGCGTAGAAACGACACGTCCTGCAAGTTGGAATGATAAGGTGTCCAGTGATGGCGAAGTGCGTTGAAAAATGCATGAGTTAACCCTTTGACGTCCTTGCAGGGAACGATGAAACGGCGAATCCCTGCTGGTGCAAGTCAGATTTGACGCATAGTAGAATGCTTTCACGGGTTATCGGCAATCACCTGATTGCTTTGGGCTCGACAAAAGGCGGCTTATGCGCACTCTACCAACCTTTTTAAAAAAAAGGTTGATCAAAAAACTGTAGGCAAGGAGCATCTCATTTTTAAGGTAGTTTGGCTGCTTAAAAAGGCCTATTTTAATAACCTTTTTTGTAAAACTCTGAAAGCAAAGATCTACCTAAAACTTTATAATTACTGGCCACAATAATAGGTAAGAGATTTATGGTAACTGATCTGCCTAACGAAAAAGAAATAGTCCAATGGGTTCTTGAAACAGCTACTCACTCTTATCATGTAGAATACTTCTTACAAAAACTAAATGTGGGTACAGATGATCCAGACCGACCACATGATATTGTCAATAAATACAATAAATTTGATTGGGAAGCCATAAAAGGTTTTGCTCTTCAATACAGAAAAGATAGAAAAATCCACGAACGGCAAATAATGGCTTCTCTTAAACACCACAGAAACCAATACCACCATCAAAAATGGAACCAATCCCTCCCTAATGCTACTGAAGATGCCCTGAAACTCGGCGCAGTTGATGCGGTCTGCTCACTACTTGAACCGCGAGAGTATCAAGGCGGCGCCCATACTTATGAACAGATTGAAAAAATTGCAAATGAAAATCCCGCCCATAAAATTGGTTGGATGAAATATGTAATTTCTGAAATGCGGCAAATCGGGCAGCCTTATTTGGCAAAAATAGTCTCTTTTTCAAAAATTCCTAAAGAAGGAATTACGTCTGAAACCCATGAGATGATTATTGGTAGGATATATGAAACATTACGCTTATTAGAACGGAATTAGGGATATAATTTTTTTAAAAATTCCGAAAGTTATATAAGAGAGGTTCTAAAATAAAATATAAAATGGCAGAAGATAAAATTAGAATTCCTTCCGGTGGCGGTGGTTTAACCAGATTCGATGAAGATACTGGTTCAAAGATGGGGCTTTCTCCGGGAGCAGTAATTATCTTTTGTATAGCTATAATTATTATTATTGCTCTTCTCCATTATTTTGGAGGAAAATTCTTAGCGTAAAATGCTCCCCGGAATGAATCCTCGGAAAATGCAGCAGATGATGAAGCAGCTGGGAATTCAGCAAGTAGAAATTCCGGCGACAGAAGTAATTATCAAGACTAAAGACAAGACCATAATTATCACTAATCCTTCTGTTTCCAAAGTCAACATGATGGGTCAGGAAAATTTTCAGATTTCTGGTGAAGTGCACGAAGAAGAAGTTTCTTCTGTGCCAGATATTTCAGATGAAGACATCAGAATGGTGATGGAACAAACTGGTGCCAGTAAATTGACTGCGCGAAAAGCGATAGAAGATGCTCACGGCGACCTGGCAGAAGCGATTTTAAATTTAAAAAATGAATAAAGAAAATAGTAAAAATGAATGATTTCACTTCTTCTGTCGCAAAAGCATTAGACCATTATCAAACTGCAGAACATCTCTTTCAAATCACCTTTCCAGTAACCCAAGATCCAAAACTATTATTGGGCATTGTCAAGAGCATAAGCAACTGCTTGGAATATACTATTGAATCAATTCTCACTAAAGAAAACATAATTTTACCAGAAGGATTACTTAAAAAGATCAATGTCCTGCGCGCCTTAACCTCAAAATATCATCTTTCTAATACAGATATTGTTTTCATGCTGCGCATCCAAGAACTGCTCTACCGGCAGAAACAAAGCCAAATCGAATTCAAACGGGGAAACACCCACATTATCTGTTCCGATGATTATGATCTGGATGTTGTTTCTGCAAAAGATGTAGAAGGATTCCTGCAGCAAACAAAAAGAATCTTAAATTTACTAAAATCATCTTAAAAAGGGAAAATAATAAAAAGCAGCCCGTATTTAAGCTGACTTCTTGCGGAGATTTTGTAATGAATGAATATTTATTGGAAGCACGGGAAGAGCTAAAACGGCTAGAACATATTATTTACGTCAGCTTAAAATACACCCGAACAGTAGATGTGATCAACAATGCCTTAAACCGCATGGTCAGCACCTACGACTTTGTGGTTGAAGCCTTTCTGGAAAAGGCTCTGGAAGATAAAATTCTTGATAGCATGCCTAAAAGTCCGGCTTTGAAGGCAAAAAAACTGGCTGAATTATATCCCGAAGATCCACTTATCCAAAAAAACTTACATTTTTACTTCTCTCTGCGGAATATCCTCAAATCTGCGTGTCAAAAAAGACAGGAATTTCGCCGCCACGTCACTTTAATTGTAGCTTTTGAAGATTCCACGGTAGAAGTAGAGATTGATACCTTGGTCAACTGTGAAAAATTTATCCATTACTTTCTTAATTACGCCCAAGGAGCTATTGAAGGAATTGTAGAAGAAGATTGAATTATTTCTTTGAGAGCAGAATCTTTAAATAATCCCTTCCCTTAATCCAAAAACATGACCAAGTTCATAGCATTGGTTTCTGGAAAAGGGGGGGTGGGCAAGACTACTTGCACATTGAATG
>CAYRMP010000096.1:0-4128 GCA_964425545.1 uncultured Methanosarcinales archaeon
AAAACTGTTATAGAGCTGCTTATCAAATTCTCTAGCAGCGTCGTAATGGGCAAGATGCGCCAATTCATGAGCTATTAGGCCTACATAATTTTCAATAACTTTAATGGTGCCTAATGGCCCAGCAGCAAATCCCACCGTATTATTTAAGAAAGTTTTGACTAAAGGCGAATCATACACCGTTTCAGAATATAACACTATCTTTTGGCAATGAGTAAGCAGTTCAGGATTAGTTTCATTGATTGTCTGCAGATTTTTTTCTAATTTTCTTTGATTTTCTTCATTAGGATCTCCTTCGTAGTCAATGCCGAATTGCTCTTCAATTCTCTGTTCCATAGGGGTGTTAATGAATGGATCCGTAAGAGTATAATAACAAAGTGAAAAATGAGTCGGATTTTTCAGATGTACAATTCCGGCGGCTCCCACTATTGCGCTAAGTAGTGCTGCCCTAATAATATTTCTTTTCTTCATTGTTTTATTTTGGCTCATTTTTTTCCTAATATTGTTCCTTAGTTAATCTTCTTCTAACATCTGCTGGTTGTTCAACAGCTAACACTTCTAATTCCGCTGGTTCATCAGTAAATTCTGCATCAATTATTCTTGGTTTAGTTTCTGCACGCGCTTCAACACGTAATTTTGGAGGGTCATATTTAGTATCGGCAATGTAATGCAATGCATCTGATCCTTTGGCGATAGTTTGGTTATGAAGCGGAGATCTTCTAGTTAAGAGTTCATACATACCCGTCCCTGTTAAAAGCCCTCCCACCATACACGCAAAAGCATAAGCAAAACCATCTTCTGGTTTCTGTGGAAGTGGAGAATTTATTAGGTTAGCAAAACCTGCAAGAACTGCAAGAAACCCACCTCCAATAGCAAGACTTTTTGCCGTCAAGTCGTTCTTTTTTTCGTACAGAGGTATTTTTTCAATCCATTCTTCAACATCTTGTCCTGCTGGAATATGGTATAGATGCGGTATTTTACCATCTAACTTAGCTAGATCGCGATCGACAAGAAGCTCTATTCCTTTGGCAGTTTCACGACTATACATGATGATAGGGCCAATATGATGAGCACGTATTTCAGCTTCCTTTTGAAAACCCATGGTTTGAAGTGAACTTTCGACGTGCGGCAAGTCTATGTATTCCATGCCTGCTAAATCTTCCAAGGTAGCTTTCGCTTCTTCGTGCATAATTCTACGCATTTCTATTCCGGTATTTTCACTTCTGTAAGTCATTTTCTACTGCCTCCAAATAATCTCTTTTCAAATCAGCTGCAGTTTGATATCTCAGATTAGGGTCTTTGGCTAAAGCTTTTTCGACGATGTATTGTAAATCTGCACTTGCTCTAGGATTATATCTGGTTAATTGCGGAACAGGTGCTTGGAGATGTTCTGTCATTACTTCCAGAAGATTTGTTCCGACAAATGGATGATGCCCCCTGGTTAAAAATCGGTAAAGAGTAACCCCGGCGGCATAAATATCACTTCGTGGATCATATTTCATTCCATTAATTACTTCCGGCGCCAGATAATGGGAAGTCCCCACTATTATATTTGGATTTTCTTCAAATGGGAAGGGAGTAACTGTCTCATGCCATCCTAATTCATAATCAAATAATTTTGGTGTTGGTGACATAAATAAATCAAGTTGCTGGGCGCCATCTAAAATTATGTTCGTCGATTTGACGTCACGGTGGACTATATTAAGTTCGTGCAAATACTGTAATGCATCGCAGAGGCCAGAGATAACAAATTTCACTTGATGAGGAGTTAATGCCTTTGCCCTCCTCTCTAATTGCAGTATATCACCACACCACATATAAGGAGAGACCATTATTTTTTGATTATCCAGAAATTCATCAGCTAACAAGAGATTTACATTCCCACCATGTTTCTTTAATAGTTCTTGAATCTCTTTTTCTCGGAGATAATTACCTTCTTTTAAGAAACGTTTAATAGCAACTTCTCGTCCGCTTTTTTGTCCCCTGGCACGAAAAAGATCTGCCCTGGAAGGAGCATAGATAGGACAGATAAGATTATAATCTTCTTCCGACCCAGCAATTACTGGGCTGATGTTATAATTGGCAAAAGCAGATTCAGGCAATTGTTCAGAGCTGGAGTTTGTTCTAATCACCGGCACGGGATTATTTATAGGATTATTATTTCTTAGCCCTTTGTTAGTAACGGGCGTTTCTTCTAGAGGATGGTCAGTTCCGTGCGAGTTATTTGATTCTGATACGGTCATTTTATTCCTCTGGCTATAAGTTCTGCTTCGTCCTTAGCGAGAGCGTATAATTCTGCTTCTTGAGATTGTTCTAAGGAAATCATTTCTTGTCCTTCAATTCTAAGATATTGATATTTCACAAAATCCTCAAAGGAAGTATTAGCAATATGGCGTAATGCCTTTGGGCCTTTAGCAACAGTTTGGTCGCTTAGGGAATTTTTATCAATTGCGGTTCCCAAGTAACCACCGCCTAGGAAGGTAGATGAACTAAAAATAACCATGGCACCGGCAGAATTTCCTGTAAAAAAACCCACCGCAGCTCCTACAATCATACCACCAAATATTAAGGCCATGGATCTTCCGGCAGTTTTAGAGTTATTTTCTGAAAACCATCCGATAGGGTCAGGGATAGAACTATACCATTCCTGCACATTTTGTCCTGCTGGTATCTGATAGAGATGTAATTTGCCTGTTCTATCAGATATAGCTAAATCACTATCTGCAAGAACTTCCAGACCGCTGTCGTTCTTTCTGACGTACACGACAGCGCTGTTTCGATCTTTTTCAGTAAGAATCTCTTTCTTGAAGCCTAAATCAGCAAGAGAGCCATCTAATCTTTCAAAACCATCTACGGAATTCACATCTTCTGCCAACTTTTCTAACTCAGCCGTAGCTGTTTCATATTGATCACGAAGTACATTTTCTAGTTGGTTATATCTATAGCTCATTTTCCATCCTCCAAAAACTTCTCCAGAGCGCATTCTACTAATGTTGCTTTATTGATATCTACTTGGCCCTTAACATAATATTCGTCTTCTCCGCAATCTAAACGATACTTTAATCTTCCTAATAATCGAGCATTGAATTCCAAAATAACCGGTTCAGATAGCTCAGAGAGAGCTCCGTCAATACTGTCCAAAAAATAGTCTCGTAGCCTTGCTAACCCGCGTTGGCTTTTCCAGCTCTCTGCAAAAACTCGCGCATGTTCCAGGATCGGCGTTAAACTAACCCCATCACATTCAGATCCAAACCTTCCTTTGTTTTGGAGAGCATATGCTATAAATGCTTTGCAGGTTCCGTGATAGAGTTTTTCTGGAAGCGTTCTAGCCGCTGATATGTCTTCGTTTCTCATTTTTCTTCTCTCAAATATTCCTCTATCGCGCATTCTACTAAATGGGATTTATTCCGGTAAGTATTATTGTCTCGCAGTTTTTCCTGCATTTTCCCCATAGTTTCTTCCTTTATCGAAAAACTGACTATTCGTTTCATAATTCCTATTAAAAACTATTAACTATTTATAAATGTTCCCCCATTTGACTACTAAATAGTAGTTACTGGGGAAATGTTTATAAATCAACTGGCAAAAACAAGATTATGGCCGCAAAATTTGAAGTTATTAACGATAACCCCGCTAGAGCTGGTGGCAGTTATGTCGGCCGAGATAGGCAAGGGTCAGGATTTGGCACATTATGGGCTGATGCTATTGACACAGGCCTAGCTATAATTTTGTATGATCCTAAAAGACAGTTTGGCACTATAGCCCATATTACTGGCGGATCAAGTTCAAATTGTATCGTTGGTAATTTGTTCTCTGATTTAGAAGAAGGAGATTGTCCAGATTTAGAAGCGGCCCTTGTTGGTGCAATTGATATTTCTGCTATTGTAAAAGATCACTTATCACGATTTCAAATACCAATCATTGGTGAAGATTTAGGACCAGTTCCTATCGGAAGAGAAGTACATTTGCACTGCAACGATAAAAATGTTCAAGTTTACAGATACACGCCATCGTACAATCGATAAAACTAAGAAAAGAAAATGATAGATTTCAATGCACTGGGTTATCAAACAGGAGAAATTGACATCCTCCCCTGCCCTAAAGGGCGGGGATTCCCGATAAGAATTTTGG
>CAYRMP010000097.1:0-4121 GCA_964425545.1 uncultured Methanosarcinales archaeon
TATATTTTTGCTTCCATTTTTTTATTTAGCGGTTAATGCAGTTATTTTCTGCAAAAGGTTTTTCTTTTCCCTGCCGATGGTAAATTGAGTGGTCCCATTTTGAATGGTTATAACTTCTCCTGGCAGGATAGATTTCCAGTAAATGTCCGGGAAGGTTTTAAGCTTTTCTGAACTAATGAGCAAAAAATCATTTCCTTTTGCCCAGACCATGCCGTAATATCGCGGCAGTTTGTTTTTTCGTGTGGCTACAAAAGTTTTATTTTTGGTGGCTAGAACAATATTGCTTCCTTTAGTTTTGGTATATCTTTGTAAATTATTTTGGATGGCGGCAGCAATTTTGCGGCTGTCTTCTTCTCCTTCTTTATTTTCTTTAATATCGCTGAGGATAGAATAAAATAATCGTTCTGAATCAGTTTTTCCCTGCGGTTTGTATTTCTGATCAAATTGGATGTCATCTTCAATAGCCCCATTATGGCAGAACACACATTCGCCCAGTACGGGGTGTTTTGCTTTGAAGGGATGGGTATTTTTTATAGAAATTTCACTGCCTGATTTTTTGCGTACATGGGCTATAAGGAGATTAGTTTTAAAATCAGGTTTTTTTTTGCTTTCCGGATCTTCAAAAATAGCTTTTGGAGATTTTTTGATGACAAACTTTCCGTTTTGGTCTAAATAAGCTATACCCCAACCATCAGTATGCTGCAAGCTTCCCTGACCTTGTTTTTCATTCATTTCATGCCTGGAATTTTGATCTTGAGCTAATAAGCTGATGCTTTGCAATATTTTAGCAACATCAATATTTCCAGACGCAACAATTATTCTGCACATGTTTTTGTTTATTCCGCGCCGGGATATAAATACCCTGCTGCTCTGCTGCGATAGGTAAGGAATAATTGAAAATCCGTCTTGAAGATTTGTGTAATACCCACAACTTTGCTGTGGTTGGGATAACAAAACTTAGGATTTTCATTTTATTTTGGTTCACTTTGTTGTTGATTAGTTAAAGAAAGCGATTTGCACACCTTTTCCTATATAAATTTAATCTTGAAATGGCTCTTGAAAGAGATATTGTTCAATATCTTAGTATCTTCCTCGAATCCCATTCTAGAATCCAAACTTTTTTAAATAACCCCCGTTTTTAGCTTAAATTCGGGTATCTAAAACTAAATTCGGGCTTAAGAGAACAAAAAATGTCAAAAGACCAATCAAAGAAAAGCTTAGCGCGGGTAAATACCGCACGGAAAATATGGTACAGGGTATTAGGTCCAAAACTGTTTGGCCAAATGGAATTAGGAGAAACATATCTTGCTTCCCCTGAAGAAGCAATGGGCAGAAGTCTTAAAATTCATCTTAAAGATCTTACCGGCAATGTAAAAGATCAAAATGCTTATGTGAAGTTTACTATTGATGAGATTGAAGGTACAACTCTGAAAGCTTCAGTATCCGGCTATGAATTAACTGCCACTTCTGTAAAAAGGATGGTGCGAAAGAATACTAACCGCCTAGACGATTATTTAGTTTTCAAAACTAAAGACGGAAAAAATGTTCTTTTGAAGACACTTCTGATTACTCAAAGCAAAGCGCAACGTTCTGTACAGAAACAACTGCGTCATAAAATGAAAGTGTTTTTAGCAGAAGAAATTAAGAATAATACTTTTGAAACAGTGATCGGAAACCTAGTCACTCGTAAAATACAAATCAGTCTGAAGAAGCTTCTCTATAAAGTTTATCCAGTAAATGAAGCAGCAGTACGGGTTTTAGCTTTTGCTAAGGATAACGCAGTTCAAATGCAAGTGGAAGAACCAACTAATGCTGCAGCCGAGAATAATTCAGCTGAAGAAATAGAAGAATCCACGGACGAATCCGCAGAAGATGAAGAAGCTCTTCCTGAAGCGGCGTAATTTTATTTTTAATTATGAAATTTCTGGCTTTTACAGACCTGCACGAAGATAAGGAAATGTTAAATCAGTTAGTTAAACGTGCAGCAAAAGAAGACATTGATTTTGTAGTCTGTTGCGGCGATATTTCTACCTTTGGAAGCGGATTACAATATAATCTGAAAAAGTTTAATTCTTTGGAAAAACCAGTATATCTGGTTCCGGGAAATCATGAAGAAGGGGCAGAGTTTGCAGGAATTGTTGCAAGATATCCCAATATAATTAATCTCGATAAAAATGTTAAAGTTGTTGGAGATTACCTTTTTCTCGGTTATGGTGGCGGCGGATTTACCTTGCAGGATCCTAACTTCAGAAAAATTGCTAGGGGGTGGTATGGCAAATATAACGGCAAGAAGATAGTTCTAATCACTCATCAGCCGCCATTTGGAACAAAATTAGATTGGTTTGGGAACCGGCATGTTGGCAATAAAGATTACACTAATTTTATTTTACGGGTTAAGCCGAAGCTAGCCATCAGCGGGCATCTGCACGAGACAGTAGGCCTTGTTGATACTATCGAAGGAACAAAGATAGCTAATCCCGGTTGGGAAGGGATGGTTATTGGGTTGCCGTAGGTAGATTTTTATATTTCGGTTATTTCATTTTAGGCATGGCTGTAACCGCGGGATGCGTATTTCAAATCAATTAATTTGTAAAGTATGGGCAATAGCGAGCAGAAACTCTTAGTGCAAATTCAAGGTCTTGATGAAAAATCAACTCCGGAACAAGTAGAGCGATGGATGTTAGGGCGTTAGGACTTTAAATTTCTCATATTCTTTCACAAGTTTTATAACTTTTTATGTTCTCTCAAATTTCATGGTGGTGGAAAAAGATTAAACATATCGTACTCTATACTTCTGATATTCATGGTAATGAAATACAGTATCAAAAACTAGTTGGCTATGCTCTGCAGATTTCTGCTGATTCAATAATTGTTGGCGGCGACATCGCTCCGAAAGGTTTACCAGAGAATGATTTTATTCCAGCTCAACGGAAATTTTTCCAAGAAGGCTTGCCAGAATTATTCCGCCCTCTTCGTGATTCTTCAACGAAAGTGTACATAATGATGGGCAATGACGATTGCGCAGCGAATTATAATGTCTTTGAGAAAGGCGAAGAAGAAGGTCTTTACAAGATAATTCATGGAAAAAGATTGAGACTAACCGATGATTTTGATATAGTTGGTTATTCCTGTATACCCATGACTCCTTTTGGGATTAAAGATTGGGAAAAATTTGATTTAAGTGTTGTTCCTCCAGCCCTGGCTCGGGATTATGGAGAGAGGAAAAGAACGAATTACGATTTAGTTGGCAGTAAAAGTTCTCAAGAGGGATGGGTTGATTTTGCCTTTACACCAGAAATGGAAAAGAGAGATTCAATCCAGAAAGATTTGTCCACAGAATTGTTTCAGAAAGATCCTCATAAAACTGTATATGTGATGCACGCGCCCCCTAATAATAATAATCTAGACATTATCATAAGTGGAAAACATGTGGGAAGTTTTGCGGAACGATTATTTATAGAACAATCTCAACCACACTTAACTTTGCATGGCCATATCCATGAGACTGTCTACAAGTCAGGCACTTTCAAGCAAGTTATTGGCAATACCTTAAGTTTCGCTTCTGGAAATCATAATGTTGGTAAGGATTTGGCGGTTATAGTGTTTGATCTGTATGATTTGGGAAGTGTAAAGAGATTGATTCTTTAGAGCGGTTCCATAAACACTTTCTTGACTTGGATGGCAATACCTTTTGGTTGAGTATTAATCTCCACCCCAGACATGGTTGCTTCACCGATAGCTACCAATTCTTCTTTCAGGGTCATTACTGCTACCGCTTCGCCTTTGCGGAAGTTTTCTAATTTACTTATGCCCGGTATAGCTACATCTCTGCCGTGAGAAACACTTTGTAATGTTGTGTCAAGAATCCAGCATTTAGGAATATGCTTTAACGCATTTTCGATAGGTTGAATACAGTGCATTAAGTATTTAGAGTTATTTTCTTGAACTTGGAAATGATATGCATCTTGCAGGTCGTTTAGGGTCACGAGATTATCATTTTCGGTGAAAGGTCCAGCTTGTGTCCGGCGCAGTTCAGCCATGTGCGCGCCGACACCGAGTTTCTTTCCTATATTGTGACATAAGACGCGGATGTAGGTTCCAGCTTGGCATTTTACTCTAAA
>CAYRMP010000098.1:0-4081 GCA_964425545.1 uncultured Methanosarcinales archaeon
TCAAAGTGAAGGTAGTAACGTAACTCAATGTCTTTGCAAAGTATCTTTATGAAATCGAAGATTTCAGGAGTGAGAAGTTTCTTCCTATATTTCAGTACAAAAACCATATGATAGCGAATATGGTAGGTACAATGACTAGCATGGCGAACTTCCATTCAATGATTAAAAGAAAATCGGGGTTATTAACCTGTCGCAGCAGAGCTACGGGGTATTAACCCAGACGGGAATAAAAATCCAATCACATTACATTACGGGTTAGTGCGATAACTCCTTGCATCTCTTGTTTGGCTTTTGCTTGATGCTGGTAAGCAGAATCTAAAATAACAGCCACCTCTTCAAAAGCAGACCGTAAATTAACCATTTCTTGCCGTCCATATGTAATAGAAGCAGCAGGACCTCCTTTGGATATTGCTATCAATTTTTTCATCTCATCATGAGCCTCTAGTCGTGCATATTCTGCTTCCACTCTTTCTATTTCTCGTGCAGTTTGTTCATGCAGCTTCAAGATAGTCTCTTCTAAAACTTTAACTTTTTTAACCAGCTCAGCGTCTTTTACACCTTTATCTTTCATGTAGTTAAACAATCTTTCAATACCTGTTTGTGCTCTGGAAGTCCGCCGATTCAAGCCACGGAAGTATTTCTTTGCATCTTTAATCTTATCACCGAGTTTTACAAACGTTTTAATAAACTTTTGCGCTTCATGAGGCAAAGCTTTTGTTTTTTCAAACACTTCTAAATCCGCAACAACGGTAGAAACCATACGTTTGATTTCATCTAATTTCTGCTCTTCATTTTCTTCCATGATATATTCATTCATTTCTTTTTTAGTAACCCGTTTTGCTCTGGCGCTGGTACCTGGGAGATAAGCTTTAGCATTTTTCCAAGCCTTATTAGCTGCTTCGGAACCAGCCTCGCTTCCGCCGGTAATGAATTTATAACATTCCCATAAAAACATAACTGTTATTACAGTGATTCCCCAATTAACTAATCCTAATATTCCATTTGCTAAAGTTTCAAGTACCATTTTATTTCATAAGTCCTAAAGCATGATATTTTACTGCTATTAAAACTGCAAGGAGCACTAATAACACTATGCATCTGACAGCTATTCCGCCTCGCGTCTCTCCGGGAATCATTCTGAATAGCGCTAAACCGCCGACGATAGGGGCGCCAATTAATATTACCGAAATCAGAGTTGCATAAGCAGCTCCAACTCCGATTAATACCGACGATGGAATAAATATTACTGACATTATAGATAAGATTGCGGCAACAGCAATGCTGATGTTTCTATTTTGATTTAAGCCGGGAACAATGCTGGCGGCCAGATATAGTAAAGCAAAAACAAGTATGACTATCAAAATCCTCATGAGGCTTACTAAACCTTCCTCGCCCGATCCTAGAAAACCTAATGTTCCGATGTTAAGGATAGTATTCCAGATGTCTGATGCAGAAGGACCTGGATCTGGTGTGCAAGAGACTAAGAATAAAACAACTAGTAATAAACTAACAACCCCTGCTTTATTCCACCTCATATGCAAACATAAAATTTAGAGTTATTTAAACTTTTCTATCTCTCAAACAAAAAAGAAGATGATAACTGTTAGTAACGCCAATAAGAAATACAACCAGACTTTCTTTTTAGGAGAGATCAGCAAAATAATTGCTTCTAGGCCTAAAATCCATGCTTGCCCCAATGTTGCTTCATACATATTTAGCACCAGCTATTAACCCAAAACCCACGGTAGCCAAGACCCCGCCAAAATCTCAACTAACGGTTGATTTGCAAACTTTACAATTGCTATTGCAATTATAATTAAGAGTACTCCCGAGATGTCAAACACTAGGCTTAATTTTGATTTTCCTTCTTTTCCCATACTATTAACAACTCTATCCTCTTAATAAGTTTTTTGCAGGGGTCTGTCTTAGAAACAAACAAAACATATTTTATCTCAACACAAACAAAATCTTTATAAATAACCCCCTATCCCGAAAGGCTATGACTCACATATTAACTGTAAATCCCAGCGAACTGAATAAGAAAGTCGCGGAAGAACTTAAGAACCAAAAATTAGTTCAGCCGACTTCATGGGCAAAATTCGTTAAAACAGGCCACAGTAAAGAACGCTTGCCGGATAATGCTGAATGGTGGTATAATCGTGCCGCAGCAGTATTGCGGACCGTCGCTAAATTAGGTCCAGTCGGTACCGAAAAGCTCAGAACTAAATACGGCAGTAAGAAAAACAGAGGACATCAGCCAGAACACTTTTACAAAGCAGCTGGTTCCCACATCAGAAAAATTCTTCAGCAGTTAGAAAAATCCGGTTTAGTCAAACAAGCTGAAAAGGGCGCTCATAAAGGGCGGGTATTAACTCCTAAAGGAACTTCACTCTTAGACAAAATCGCAGTCCAACTTTCTAAACAAGAACATAAAGATTCAAAGCAATAAACAAATGGCTACCAACAAACATCCTGCAAAAAAGAAACGCTTAATTAAACTTAGCGAACAGACTAAATGGGCGCCATTCTGGTGTGTCTTCAAGACTTATGGAAAGGGAAAACGAGTTCATCCTTCCAGAATTACTTTTGTAAAAAGATCTTGGAGAAGAACTAAAACTAAAGCATAATTACATTGATTAACATGGCCAAAACAACCGAAAAAACATTGGAAAGAACTTATAATGTTCCTCTGCGTAAAGAGTACATGAAAGCGCCGCGTTGGAACCGCACTAAAAAAGCAGTTATTGCTCTCAGGCAATTTCTTGCCAAACACATGAAATCAGAAAAAGTCTTATTAAGCAAAGAATTAAACGAAGAGATGTGGAAACATGGTATCCAGAACCCGCCTCATCACGTTAAAGTCAATGCAGTTAAAGATGACAAAGGCGTGGTAAAAGCTGAATTGTTTGCTGTTGAAAAGCCTGCTTCAAAGAAAAAAGATGGTTCTAAAAAGAAAGAAGTTAAAGTTAAGAAAGCAGTAAAAGTTGAACAGCCAGAAGCTGAACAATAAGAATTAATTCTACGAACATTTTTAATTGTCATCTGAAATCTTTTTCCCAAATTCTTAAAGAGAAGTTTGAATAATTCATAAAATAATGAAAGACTCATATAACGCATAAATGATGCTGGTCTTTCAAACTTTAGTTGAGGCTAAAATAATATGCGAAACTATTGTCCTCAACTAAAACTTCCCTAAGAGACTATGAAATGGCGGAATTTTAGCTTTAAATAAAAATTTAATATCGTCGAAAATTCCTTTTTTCAAAGTTCTCTAAAGAAAACTTTATTAATCCCAGAGAATTTAAATTGCTCATGGCGGGATTTGAACCCGCAAGTCCCTAGCGAAGACAAGAAGTTATCTTATCCCCTGCCCCAACAGGGGTTTAAGACTTCCGCAATAACCAAGTTATGCGACATGAGCTTATTCTCTTTTGATTGGAACTCGTTAATATATTCTACCTAAACTAGTCCACTGCGGGAGTGGCTCGCCAAAAATCGTTAATAATCGGAAATTTTTGTTTATTGAGCCGTATAAGCTTTTGTCCAGTGCTACGACAAAAACTCAAAGAAAAGGCTTATTAATAATCCCCTATGTACCTAATTATGCAACGGCAAATATTCATCAAAAAAGCAGCTGAAGGAGAATATGGAAAAGCTCCTGCAGAAAGAACTGCGGATGAATTAATCAACTACGGCATTGTGAACATCGACAAGCCAAAAGGTCCGACGTCCCATCAAACATCTGATTACGTCAAAAAAATTCTTCATATAGACAAAGCTGGACACTCCGGCACTCTTGATCCCGCCGTGACCGGCGTACAGCCCGTCGCCTTAGGCAAAGCCACTAGAATAACCCAATTTCTGCTTACTGCACCAAAAGAATACGTCTGCCTGATGCACGTCCATCAGGAAGTTGACGAAAAAAATATCAGAGAGACTATCAGCCAATTCTTGGGCAAGATTAGACAGCTGCCGCCCATAAAGAGCGCAATTAAAAGAGTAGAACGGACCAGAGAGATTTATGAATTTGAGATTATTGAGATTAAAGGAAAAGATGTCTTGTTTAGAGTAAAATGCCAAG
>CAYRMP010000099.1:0-4027 GCA_964425545.1 uncultured Methanosarcinales archaeon
AATTTTTATTTAAAGCTAAAATTCCGCCATTTCACAGTCTCTTAGAGAAGTTTTAGTTGAGGACAATAGTTTCGCATATTATTTTAGCCTCAACTAAAGTTTGAAAGACCAGCATCATTTATGCGTTATATGGGTCTTTCATTATTTTATGAATTATTCAAACTTTTCTAAACATTTTCATAAAATTCACTTGATGAACCTATGGGTCGAGGATTTACCCGGCCGTTAGTCCATTTCCAAGTTCCATCGGCCTGTTTGATGTACCAAGATTTCTCACCGCCGATTTCGTCTCCGTATTTGTTTTTAACTATGCTTCCTTGGGCCAGCTTTTCCATTTCATCCACATCAGTAGGTAAATCCATAATAGTTTCATACAACGGTGCTTTATTTCTCCATCCCTGAACAAATTTTAAGTTTGGATATGTTTTTTGAAGAACCCTGAAATCAGGTGAATCAAAAGAATTTGCCGTGTTGCAGGCACTGAATGCAACATAATCTACTGGATTTGGCGAATCTACGCTGGACGTTGGAAGTGAATCAAGAGGCGAACCTCCTTCAACCGGACTAAAGTAAAGTTTATCTATGGGGTTATGTTTTTTAAATACTTCAGGGGGATCCCTCCACACATAATCAGAACCGGCGTTATGATGCCCGGTTACAACTAACCTGCCGCTTTTAGTTGTCGGCGGTGAATCTCTGCTGTTGACAATGTAGCATCCTTCTTTTTGACAATAATTAAACAGGCTTTTGGGAGTATTGGCATTGTCGCCGGAAACGATTATGGTCGTTGAAATCTGTTTAGTTCTGTCTTTTGGTAAAATTACTTTTCCGAATTCCTTTGCAAAAATTTCTTCACAATCAACACCATAAGTACAGGTTGCAAAATGATCCCGCTTATTCATAAAATAAAATTGATCTTTCTGAAATTTTTTAGATGACCAGTGATGCAGTAACGGCGGCTCATACGGATCCGTGCTATCCAAAACATCAAACCTTCCTGATTTTATTTCTTCCAGCCTGCCTCGGACTAATTTTGGTTTCTCTCCGGCAACTGATTTTATTTCTCCTAAGACTGTTCCGCTTCTTTTATTAACGGAAGCAAAAGTAACTTCTCCACCTGCTTGGTCAAGAATTTCTACCCGGTTATAATAAACAGGAGTAGTTACCACAATCTGATCATTTTCCTGCACGTTTAAGAAAGCTAATCTTTCCTTATACGCTCCCCCGTATTCCTGGCCCGGAACATTTACTATGCAGGCATAATCTTTCTGACAAAATTTAGCGGCATCACGGCTCTTTTTTTCAGTATAATAGACCAAATTGGGTCCTTCGATATTAATAATTGTTCCATCTTCTGGCAGGGTTGTTTTATAATTTTTATTTGGATCGCCAAAAATTATCTCTTTCTTGACCAATTTAGTTTTTCCGAGGATTATCATCTCTTCCGGATTAGAACCATCCTGTTGAAAAATTCCGCCATCTACTTCTATGGCAACTGCAGCTTCAAAAGGATAATCTAGTTTGTAATTGCCGATCCGCTTAAATTTACCTGTAATCAAATCCCCTGCCTCTCCTGATTTGATGAATTGGCCCAGCCTTGTTCCTTTTTTAAAAGTACAATCAGAACAATCATAAGTTATCAGGCCTTTTCCTGAAGAGAACACTTTTCCCTCTTTTACTTTTAACGAGAAGGTCTTAACTTCCTCATCCAGATAAACTTCTCCGGCTTCCATCCCATAATAATCATTTCCATATTCGTCTGTTATTATGGAAAAACTTTTGGTAGCTTTGATTATTGCATTTTTGAATTTCAAAGAACCATCGGTTAGAATTTTTGCTCCTTTGACATCCTTAACAGTAAAAGTTGCGCCGTTATCTCCGCCGGTAGTGATTTCATTCCCGTCGTATTTAAGAATGTCAACGTTCTTGATTTTACCTCCGGTTTCAATGATATCTTCCGTAAACAAGCCATATTTTTTTTCAAGCCAGGTTTTTTTTGCTTTAGGATTTTCATTGATCATCTCTACTCCGGTCTTGCCGTTTCTTAGTTCCTGAGAAGAAATTTCTAAGTCAAATTTTTCTAGAAGGGCATCATCATCTAAGATGTTAGGATTATTCTCTATAACTCCTGCAGCATTTAACCGATCCTGCTTAAATGCGAAATCCCATACCTGTTGGTTTTTCATTACATCGCTGCCTTTTGCACTTACAAGATTCCAGAACCTATCCTGATCATTGTTGAAAGCTGCAATCATTACCTGTTCATTATCTGCAAGCAGGTTAGGATCACTCTCTATTTTGTTCCAGACCATTTCAGGATTGCTAGAAAATGCAGCCACGGGATCATTTTCAAAATTTGCATTAAATTGTTCCGGATTGTTCCAATCGATATTGTTGATATCATCTTCTGCGAAGACACCTAGAATAATGAAAGTGCATATTAAGACCAAGACTATTAGAGATATAAAATATTTCATCTTGCTGCTTTTGGCGCCAATATTTTGTTTATTTTGTCTGCCGATCATTTTATTTCTAATTCCCATCTCTGCCAGGTGTTTCCGAATTCATTCTCTACATCTACCCGGACAGAATGAAGGCCTTCATCTTCTGGCTGGGGAATAAATTTGATCTCTCCCGTTTTTTTATCCAAGTCGAACAAGTAGGAATCAGTAGTGAACGATAAAATATTCTCAACATTTTTTCCGGCATTTAACACTTCGATCTTATAATTAAATTCTTCTCCTATTTTTGCTGTCTGCTTGGCTATCGGCTTGATTACCGGAAAAGTTCCGTCATTGACATTTACATTAACGAACATCGGCCCGACAGTTTCGTGTCCGTATTGGTCACTAACTAAGACATAATATAAGTATTCGTCGTTAGGGAATTCATTTGTGTCTATCGTCACCAGTCCCGTTTTAGAATCAATGGACAGACTTCTCGGATCAGTACGGAAAGTAAGGCCTTCTCCTAGAGCTTTCACTTGGTAAGTATGAATGCCCGGTTGATCGATGTTCCAAGCAGGAATACTCTTCAAATTGACGATTGCATCTTCCTCTGCGGAGAACTCGGCTTCTTCTACCGGTTCTGTCCAGTTAAAATAAATGATGAAGCTGTAAATCAGAGGTTCTGGTTTTAATTTTTCGTCATAAGAAAAATCAACCAGCACTTCTGCGCCGGAATGGCCAAACTGCTTGAATCCGAAACCGAAATCATTTTCATAAGCATAAGAAGAGAGTTCGCCCATTAAAAAATAATTTGGTTCTTTTTCCTGTTTGGCCAAATAATCTTTAATCACGCCGTATTTATCTTTAAAATTAAAGTTAATGGCGGTAGAAAAAGTTTCAATTTCAGCAATTTTACTGCCGCTAGTTATTTTTAAAGGGTAATTTAACTCTATTAATGTTCTTTCAGCAAAAGCAACTTTAATCTCGGGGCTGCCGGCTTCTATTTTGTAATTTTCTTTTTTAAAACTCTCAAAACCATTTATGCAGGAAAGAAAAAAACTTCTTGAAGCTTTTGCTATTTCCCTTTCTATGCTGGTTATGGCCGGCAGATTAGTTTTTGTATTTTGGAAATATACCGGAACTTGCAAGGCTTCTTTTTCATTTTCCGCTTCTTTCTCACTTTCTACTGCAAAAACATTAATCCCTAAACTAGGGGGAAATGAGATGATTTGTTCATTCACTTGGTTGAAATGTTCTTGCTCCGGAGTAAATTCATAATACCCGCCCTGTGAAAAAACCAAGTATATTCCTTCAATAACACTTTTTTCTAAACAGTTATCTATAAAAGAAACAAAAAATTCAGCTTTAAATGGGCTGGCTTCTTCAATCTTAAGCTCTTCCGTAACTTTAGCCTTAGAAAAATAAATTATCCCCGCAGTTATAATTAAAATTAACAAACCTATGATTACAAAAATAGTTACTTGTCCTCTTTTTGACATCAATCGGAATGAAGAAATTAATCTATCTTATCTTTGACCTCTTAATCATTTAGTAGTCGATACTTCTATATATTCTTTTTG
>CAYRMP010000100.1:0-3862 GCA_964425545.1 uncultured Methanosarcinales archaeon
ATCGCTGGCCGCGCAGGTAGAGGAGGCGTTGATATCAAAGGGACGGTAATGAGTATGATCTATCGGCCCACGTTTAATTATAATGAGACCAAGAACATTACTACTAAGGATGTTGAACCGATCAAATCGCAATTTAAATTGTCAATTAATACGGTCTTAAATTTGATCAATTTACATGAGCCTAAAGACATTGAACGGATTTTACGGATGAGTTTCTATTCCTATCAGCAGTTCGGCGAGAATTATGCTAAAGTGCCGACTAAAGTGTTATTGTACAGATATAACAGCATAGTTAAGATGTTAGTGAAATACGGATACATAGAAAACGAAACACTGACTGTGAAAGGACATTTCGCTTCCCAGATCTTTGCCGATGAAATCACTATCGGAGAAATATTTGCTACTGATTTTGTAGAGAAAATAGATGAATACCAGATGTTGATATTATTATGCGCTTTAGTGTACGAACCGCGGATAGGGCATGAGTTCAAGGAGATATTTAAAGATGAGAAGCTAAATTCGTTGATACAATCGATACGAGGAAATGCGTACTTATCTAAAGAGAAAAAGTTTGAAGAATTGCGCTTCTTGACAACTTTCATCTATCCCATATATAATGGCAAAAGCTTCTTTGAAGTGCTGAAGTTATCAAACTTGCTGGAAGGAGATCTGATTAGGCTGTATTCCCAGATTAATGACCGGATTGGACAGATCAGGAAAGCTTCTACTGATTACAAAGTCCTGAATAAGATAGGGAATTGCCGGCGCATAGTGGATCAGGCGTTGGAAGGGATATATCTGGTGTAGATGAGGAAGTAAAAATAAATTTACTCCTCATAAAAACTTAATTCCTGGGTCTTCTCATCTACAAAGACATGCGCTTCCGGGTGCTCTGCCAGATATCTTTTACGTTTATCTTCCGGCATGGCGTGCAATGTTCCTTTTCCGCTCAAACCAACTTGCGGCGTTTCCAGCATGTAATCGTCTGAAGTAAATTCTTTTCCGGTTTTAATATATTCATGGTACAACTCATGAAACTTGGGAAAATCAATCCAGGTTTTCCAGACACCATCAACTTTGTATTTCTTTTTGGCAAACATCACTACCCGGGAGGCAATGTGTTCGGAAACAATTTCGTAATCCGGCAGATGTTTCACCAGCTCTTTAGAAAATACGATTACTTCTTCATGTAAAGGCATATTTTCTTTACTCAATCTTTGCATGGCTGGACCTACATGCATGTATGCTTTCACTTCAATAAAATCAGGACTACCTCTTTTTATTAATTCCGCGTACTTATCGATGCGATCCATATTCACACCTTTGATCATAGTCAATCTGATGCAGGTGCGCTGTTTTTTCTGCGCCAAATAATCTAAACTTAGCAGCATCCTTTCCCAGAAATCAGTGAATAAAGGCTTATCGACCTCTTTAAGCATTTCTTTCATGGGCGCATCTACGCTGCAATACAGCTGTGTAATTGGTTTAAGGTTTTTGATCTGTTCAGGATACTGTGAATTGGTAACTAAAAAAGTTGAAATGTTATCTTTATGAAAGCCGTAGATCAATTCATTTATTCTGGGATAGGTGATGGGCTCTCCAGTCAACGAAAGTGCTACGTGCCGGATTTCTTTTGATTTCTCATACGCCGCTTTATTAGCTACTTCTGAACCGCCGAATCCTACTAACAGTTTATGATGCGCCTTCTTACTCTCTTCTAGAATCATTTTGGGATCATCTACGCCCCAGTTCCATTCCTTGCTCACTGGTGCTTTGTATCCTCTCCAGCAGAAAGTGCATCTATTAGCGCAGCTGAGACTGGTGGTCATCTGCATGCACTGGTTGCTCATGATGCCATAGAACTTTAATTTATAACAGCCGCCATTCCCGTTAATCATGTTCTTAGTCCAGCCGCAAGTTTTGACCGCGCTGTGGCTGCCTACGACGCGGTATTGCTGTTTTTCAAGTTCTGCCTTAGCTTCAGGAGTTAGCATAGAAAGTGTCTTTTAGGACAGTGTTTTAAAAATGTTTATGCTGGATTAACTTTTATTACCTTTTTTCTTTGCTGAATTTGACATAAACTTTTATAAAATATCCCTGAATTTATTACTTATCACTAAATTATTATCACTAAACTAAAATGGCTCAGCGCAAAATGGATGAACCTCTTGAACCAAATTTACTTGAAAGATTAGCACAAGTATATATCACGTTCCCTGAAAATAAGCGAAGGAAAGTATCTTCTTTATTCGGAGGCCATCAACACCCAGATTTTTATCAAGGGATGATAGCGTATACTTCTGCTGCAGCTGGAGACTTACTAGCGCAATCTTACCTTTCTCTGGCAGAATCAGCCACGTTAATGACTTATGCACTTGCTGATGGCATTGTCCATAACAATTTAGGAGGAAAACAAAAGATAGTTGCCCATTCATTGTTTGACGATAATATTGGTGAAGAGGACTTGAAAAAAGCTTTGCGAACACCAATGCCTCCTTGGTTTATAGAAAGAATGGAAATGAACTATAGGCACACTCAATCTATTTCTTTTTACGATGGAATGTTCCGCGCTGCGGTCTTGGTTTTCAGCAAAGCTTACACAGAAAAAAAGGTTAGATTAGAAGCATTAGATAGTTTGATGTTTAATTATGCCTATATTGCAAGACTGATCTCTGAGAAGAGAAAGATTAGCTGATTATCAGCAAAAAATTTATCAACTTTTACTTGTTTTATTCATTTATGCAAAAACGTTGCCCTCAATGCAGTTCTTTCAATGTTGTGATGCATAAAGATGATATTGAATTCATGACCTGCAAAAGCTGCGGCTATGATGAGCTGCGGGAAGAAACTTTTGTGGGACAGCGAACCTCCCAAAAGGAGAAAGGAAGATTCAGCCCTTATAAAACTGGCGGGAAAGGAAGAACGAAGAGATGAAAAGTAATTCTTAAAAAAAGCTTACTTTCTCCAGAAACCTTAAAATATATTCCAGTCTTTACAATAAAAATGGTTAAACCAATCCACGGCAAACATTCCGAATACTATGAAGCGATTCTTCAGCTGCGTGAAGTTACAGACGAAGTGATTGATTTTGTCGATAAGGAAATCAAAAAGAAGAACATTTTTGTGGCTAAAATCAAGAAAGTAACTAACGGCCACGATTATTATCTCGGCAACGGCAATCTGACCAGAAATCTGGGAAAGACCCTGCAAGAAAAATACGGCGGAGAATTTGTAGTTACTGCTACCTTATTTACTCGAAAAGAAGGCAGACCGGTGTACCGCTTAACCGTTCTCTTCCGAGCCATGCCTTTCAAAAAAGGCGATCTGGTCGAATACCACGACGAAACTTACAATGTAATTATGTCCGGCAAGAAAGTCATGCTGCAGCAGGCTAAAACCGGAAAGAAAGTGCAGGTTTGGCATAAAGACATCGGGAAAGTTAAGAAGAAAGAGTGATGAAACTTCTACATTAAGAACAAAATGCAAAATACTACCAATGACGGATTTCATGACGTGTACTTCTTAAGAGAATATGTTTTTCAAGCAAAAAATCACAAGTATTTAGCTACTCCTAAACCGGACGACTACCTTGCCTTGCGCCAGCGTGGTTCTTTAGAAGGTATGACAGAAAGTTTGTATAGACTTAACAATTTCAGATCAACACCAAATATTAATTACGGAAGAACAGGAACGTATGATCTCGCTTCAAAACTTGATGGTTATAATCCAGCAACTTCTTTCACTCTAGGTTATGTTCCTGAAAGAAAAGTAAAATACTAATAAGCTCTTTTTAAAAACAGAAAAATTAAGGAAAAAGTGAACAGAAATGAGAAAGTAAGCTACTGAAATGGAAGATTTTTTT
>CAYRMP010000101.1:0-3842 GCA_964425545.1 uncultured Methanosarcinales archaeon
TGATGAAAAATGGTTATCCTATGTTCTTTATTCCATTCGAAAGGCGGGAGGAGTATTACCTGACTTTAGAAGAAGCTGATAAAGAGAATTTTAGGGAGTACATTGCTCGAATGTTACGGTTAATTATTGATCAAGTGAGAAGTTATGGGCACAAAAAGAAGAAAGATGGGTAATGTACGGGCACATTTCAGGCACTGTCCTACTTAACGTATCTTAATTTAGCATGAATAAAGTTTCCCCACGTCCATATCTTCGTTGCTTGTCTTTCCAAAATAGCTGGTGTCATGTTTTTCTGCACCTGGTGCATGAAATTCCAGTGAAACTGGAATAAATGTAATGCATCTTCAAGTGCAAATTTACACTTAGAATGACATTGGCTTTTTCTTACTAATCGAGACATACGATTTCTTAAAATGGTGTTGAAACATTCGACTTGATTGGTATTAATCTCTCCTAAATCAGGCTGACCATAGATTGCTTTCTTAATTGCCGGAAAGACTTTCTCCCCATCTTTTGTCTTTATCTTCTGCCCATAACAAAGACAATCTTTGTTATAATATTCTGGCAGAACATAAGTGTAGTCATCATTGCCATCAGAATAAATCTTTAGTTTGTTCTTGTACGTTGGTTGCTGAACATATTCTTCAAATTGATTGAACATCAACTTCAAAGTGTTTTTAGTCCATTTGCCAACACCAAACGAAACGAAGAAAAAAGACTTGCGTTTTACGCAAGTTGCAACAACTGTTTCGCTTGGTTTAGGGAATTTATCGTCGTTGGATTTAAACCTTTTAGGTTTTTTTTAACGAACGTCCATAGTTCATCAACTTCGTATGTACTTAGTCCCAAGTCATGAACTAAATGTTGATTCATCTCTTTTGCATGATTTGCAAGATCGTGCAACAAAATACTGATTGTGTCACGATGCACGTGCATTGTTCTTTCTACTGCACGTATCCCTTTTTTCTCAACAAGTTCTTTGCAGATTGCTTTCACTTTTCGTTCGCTCATTCTTCTTCGGTACATTGGTGTCCCCTTTGTTTTCACAAAGTATTTGTTACAGTGAAAACAAAAATATCGCTGATGACCAGCGATATTCTTACCTCGTTTGATAATATCATTTCCTTTTTCTTTACGGTAATAAGAACAATTTTCGTTTTGACAAACTTCTTTGATTTTACTTCTTGGTCGAGCCATGAAGATCACCTCATGACTAAAAGTAAATAAAACTAGTACATTAAAGTATCTTAGTTAGGACAGTGCCCTCCTGGTTGAATTAGCCAAAACACGGCTAATATGAAACCGGATGCTTCGCAAGTAAGAAATGAAGAAAAAAACCATTTCCTTGCAGAGCCCAAAATAATGAAAGACCCATATAACGCATAAATAATGCGGGTCTTTCAAATTTTAGTTGACACTAAACTAATATGCGAAACTATTGTCGTCAACTAATCCTGGGAAATATTTTAAAAGAGAACCCAAGTGGTAACTATTACCGTAAATGAATTTCTAAAATGTCTTTATCCATCAAGATATGGTTAGTCATTAAACGCTGCCCGGGAAATTTTGCAGATTTTCCCCACACTCGAGCAAATTTAAATTTCTTGACAAAATCTTTATGTAATTTATTACAGACATCTCCGATAGTAGAATTGCGTTTAATGATTAATGGATTTTTAGTGTCTGCTTCCTTCTTAGGCTCTTTCATGCAAACCCGCATGAAGTCCATTTTTTCAAAGATTAATTCTTTTAATAGTTCAATGTTGATGTCTTGTTCAGCAGAAATGGTGATATCTGCATTCAACTCTTTTTTTACCTTATCAACTTTGGCAGCATCAGTAATATCTATTTTAGTCAGGCAGGTAATTGCGGGAACATATTTTTTATTACTTTCGATTACATCAATAAAGGAATCAACATCGACTGGGCTGCGGATCAACACGTCTACATTCATTAATTTAAATTCGCGTAAGATTTGTTTAATAGTTTCATCATCAATCTCAATGGGAACAGTCTTTCCGATGTTGATACCGCCGAAGGCTTTTTTCTTTATGAATACTTCCGGCTTGGTCTTGTTCAATCGGATATTGGAATCCCATACCTCCTTCAGGATAGCGGGATAATGTTCGGGGTGAGTTACATCTACAACCATCAAGACTAAATCTGCATTTAATATGACGTTAAGGACTTCTTTTCCTCTGCCCTTGCCTGATGCAGCGCCGCTGACGATTCCTGGAACGTCCAGAATCTGGATTTTAGCCTGCTTATATTCCATCATTCCGGGAATGACACTTAAAGTAGTGAAAGCATAAGCAGCAACTTCAGAATGCGCTCCGGTTAATTTGTTTAATAGGGTTGATTTTCCGGAGGAAGGGAAGCCTAATAGCAACACGGTGCCATCACCGGACTTTCGCACGGAATACCCATACTCTGAGCTTCCTGTTTTTTTCTGTGTTCTGGATTCTTGCTTTACACGCAACTGAGCAATTTTAGCCTTGACAATACCGACGTGACCCTGAGTAGCTTTATTGTATTTTGTTTTCTTAAGCTCGTCTTCCAGTTCCTTGATTTGTTTGTTATAATCTACCATAAATAATCTAATGTAATATTTACATTACTTCTAGTCCTTTTCAGCCTATTTATTCGCAATGTTTATAAACCAATCTGGTGATTAAAGTGCTATGGTAAATGAGACCGTAACAGCTATGGTCGGCACGGCAGAATCCTATTTTTTTTTAGTAGTAGAAAGTGTTATCATACTGATGGTGGGATTTGCTTTAGGCATTCTTGCACAGAAATTATTAAGTAAACTCTTGAAAGAAGTAGAATTAAATCATATCGCCAGTAAGGTTGGAATAACCAATAATCTCGAAAAATGGGTCGGTGTACTGGTATCATATGTAATTTATTTGGTCTCTATTGTTCTTTTCCTGATTAGGTTAGGCATTACTTCTATTGTCTTGTATCTTATCTTGGGGGCAGTGCTGATGCTGTTAATATTGACTTTTATCGTGGGATTGAAAGATATCATCCCTAACTTAGTCGCTTGGCTTATCCTGCATAAAGATGAAAGAATTACGGTAGGAAGAAGAGTAGAAGTAAAAGAGATTTCCGGAAGAGTTGAAAGGATAGGTTATTTGGAAACTGAAATAACAACTGAATATGGAGATACCTTGTATGTTCCTAACACTTTATTCTTGAAATCAAAGTATAAAGTTAAGAAGGAATGAGAACTGTTTATGTTGTTTGCTTTTTGAGTAACAAATCGCTGTAAGAACGAGATATTAAATCTGTTTGGTGAATGCCTAAAATCTTCATGTAATCATTGCATTGCTGCAGAAGCCTGCTTCTTCCAATATCTCCAGTCTTATCTATTGCTTCAATTTCACAAAAACTTCCCAGCGACTCGACCAAATCAACATGAAATTTGACATTATCAATAAAATAAATATGCCTCATTTTATCTACCACAACTAATGCGCCGCAAGCGCCCGTAAGCGCTGCTTTTAAATTTGAACTGGGCTGACTGGAGTAAAGAACAACCTTTGAATCTTTAGGTCCTTCTTGATTGCTGCGTTCATAAAAAATAAGAGCGTTCTCAATATTTCCTTCACGTAATTTTAATCTTCCGCGAGGAACATTAAAATAAGTATCAATCTGATGATCCAGCCCTTTATATTCTGCACCTTGTTCTTTCAAAATGTCCCTTACTTTTTCCGGATCATAACAACGCGCTTTTATTTCGACATTAAGATGCATGATTGTAAAAGAAAATAAGGTATTATAACTTTTATCAACATTGAAAAGATGTTTTCAATTCTTCAGGCTCTACAACACACTAG
>CAYRMP010000102.1:0-829 GCA_964425545.1 uncultured Methanosarcinales archaeon
GAATCCGCTTCTGTTCAGGTATGAGATTATAGCTTCAGAAAGGTAAAGTATTACATAATGATGTTAAATTTATAAACTAGTTCTTGCCAAATCAGCGCTATGATCGAAAAAATATTCAGCGATGTCAGAAGGAATGTTTCTGTATCTTTATTAGCAGGAAGCATGGCTGTAACTTTAGGATGTGCAAGTCTCAGTAAAGTCAATGATAAAACTGAAACGGGAAATGATGTTACGGAATATGCATTGTTGATAAATGGAGACCATGATTCAGTTCATCATGAAGCTAACATCGCAAGAGCATGGGGTAAATTAGAAGATATCGGTTATCTTGAGGATAATATAATTTCTCTTACGGGTGAAGATCCGAGAAAAAATAGATCACCTAAACATAATTATTCCCCTGGAACTTCGGTCTCTTTGAAGGAAGCAGTATCTTACTTGCAAAACTATCTTGATAACAATGATATTCTTCTGGTGTATACAACAGGTCACGGAGATAGAATAGGAGAGAAATCATATCTACATCTTTATGACGGGAATGTTGGTTCTGAAGAGATTGCTGTTTATCTTAATAAAATCCCCTTTGGGAGATTAATATTTGTTGCAGATCAATGCTATTCCGGCGGACTGGTTGATAAAATAGACGATTTAGACCGAAATATTATAGCCGTGTCAGATACTGATGTCGCACACAGCATCCAGTGTCAGCCCTTTGCAATAGGGTTTTGGACAGCAGTAGGAAATAACGGGTATGATACAGACGGAGACGGAATTGTTGATGTACTGGAAGCCTACAATGAGGGAATGGGAAGATTAAAAGCAGAGTTAC
>CAYRMP010000102.1:839-3825 GCA_964425545.1 uncultured Methanosarcinales archaeon
TGAAAAAGCAAACTTGAAATTTATTGAAAATTAACAGTTATTAGAAATGGACATTTATTGAAAATTAGTTATGAGAATAAAGTGCACCGGCCGGGATTCGAACCCGGACAACCGGCTCTCTCCGCGAGGAGAGCCCAGAAATCTCTGGATTTCTCGCGTGGAAGGCCGGGATACTTTGCGGCACATTAAGAGTAAATTGGTCTTAATGTGTAGCCGTTATACTACCGGTGCATAAGAGCATACGTTTTTGATTTTATTTATTAAAGTTTCGAAAATTCTCTCAGGGAAATTTTGAAATTCCGAAAATCAAAGATTTTTGTGTGGTTTTGGTATTCTCTAATCCATCGATACTGGCAAAATCTTTTTAAATCAATCCCCTTTCTACAATTTCATGGCAGAACTAACCGGTCAGCAATGCGCCTTTTGCGGCGAAAACAAATTAACCCTTCGGGAAGAAGAAGTAGAGATACCTTTCTTTGGCCGGGTCTTTGTATTGTCCATGGACTGCACCGGTTGCGGTTACCGCAAAGCTGACGTTGAACCTGCAGAACAAAAAGAGCCTTGCAGGTATACTTTAGAAGTAACTTCGGATGCTGATCTTAATATTAAAATCATCAAATCCGCGGAAGCTACAGTTAAAATTCCCCGAGTTATAACCATTGAATCAGGTCCAGCTTCTGAAGGATACATAACTAATGTTGAAGGTTTGTTAGAAAAAGTCAAAGGAATGATCCAATCAGCAGCTGATGCTGAAGAAGACGATCCTGCTGCCAAAACTAAAGCTAAGAATTTAATCAAGAAATTAAACAAAGTTTTGGTGGGCAGAGAACCATTAAAGATAATTATTGAAGATCCCTCTGGCCATAGCGCGATTATCTCAGACAAGGCGCAGAAAAATAAATTGTAAATTCACTCAACTTTGTTTTCTGGTTTAACTAGGACTTTGTGCACGTACTTCTGGATTCCGTAAACCCGGTAGCGTACTTTTACAGCTGCTTAGAGAAACAATGCCAGGTAAAGCCGAGGCATATAACAGATTTTTAAAATCCATACTCATCTCTTCTCTTTCTCATCGTTATCTTCTCTTGCTTTCTTAAACGCTTGCGGAAGATCGATCATGTACTTTCCTTCTTCTAATTTAATGATTAAAGGATCTTTCTTGAACAGATGCACTAAATCAATTTCAAACTTTCCAGGTTTTACTACGCGGATAGATTCTAAATCTAGAACTACCGGGGTGTCTGGTTCTTCTTCTCGGATGCTAAGTACTTCGGCTACATCTTTTTCAATATTGATCTTATCTTCTTCGGTTAAATTAGTTAGAAGTTCTTTTCCGTACTCAATATCCTTTTTCTTAATATAAAAGAACAATCGTGCCCCGCAGCTGCATCCTTTAAGGATCTCTGCAGCACCATCAGGGTAATAAGTATTGCAACGGACACATTGATGTGGCATAAGATGAGAATTGATTTTACTGTTTTTATAGGTTTCTATTTAAGACTATATACATCATATTGGTTACTTATTTCTTATAGTTTTGCTCTTGCTCTTGCTTTCCCGAGTAAACAATTCAATTTTATCTGGATTATTTTCAATCTTTTTTACTACGGAAGCAGGACCGACAATGGTAAGCCCCTGCCTATCTCCTAATAATGCACTAGCCATCACTCCTTTAAGTTTCTGTAAGGCATCTTGTTTTTCTCTATCGGGATAAATAACACTTAACTCTATTCCTCTGAATTTAGGAGAAATCTCTTCCATGGTTATTTCAATTAGATCAGCTTCTTCCTGTTTCCTTAGCCGACCTTCCATAATAACTATTTTATCTTCTTTGACTATCTTAAGAAGCTTATTCACTCTTTTAGCAGAGGAAAGACTTTCTACTTCATAGTAAGGGACGAATTTAAACGTAACCATTCTTATAATTAACCTCTTTTTGAATATCTATCTTTAATATCTATATTAGGCAACAGTAAACACTTGGGCTTTTTAACATTTACTATTTCACTACTTGGCTAACATAAAGAGCTGTTCATAAAATTCTTCAATGTTTTTGCCATATTTTGCGGAAATGCCCACCACTTTATACTGCGGGAAAGCTGCTTTTACTGTGTCTATGCCTGCTTTTTTCAAATCAACTTTATTTGCAGCAATAAGCACCGGGATGCTTCGCGCTTGTAAATTTCCGATGATAGTAATATTAACCTGAGAATATGGATCTTTAGTGGCATCCAAAACAACCACCACTGCATCCATGTCGTCCAGCCACTTGATAGAATCAATTACACCTTTAGTGGCTTCCTTAGCCCGCTTTTTTGCTTCTACTTTCTTTAATCCTTTCCGAATGAATTCTTCGTAATCAATCTTAGTAGAAATTCCAGGAGTGTCAACCAGCGAAAAAGTAAGCTCTTTCCCCTTCTTATTCTTGATATTGACTTGTTCTTTAATCTTTATTTCTCTGGTTTCGTGAGCAATATGAGAAACAGTCGACATCTCTTCTCCCAGCCAATCCTGGCAGATTTTGTTGGCCAGAGTAGATTTACCTCCATTCGGCGGACCGTATAAACCTAATTTAATATGGCTCTTTTTACTAAAAGGATTAAGTGATAATTTCTTAAATAAACTTTTTAAAAACGACGTTACCATCTTTTTTTCAACGCACCCCTTTCGCTTACAATTTTGTTAAGGTTATTAAAGTTTTTGGTGGTCTAGGTCATATGTTTCTTTTGCGAGACTTAAGGAATTTACCAAGCTCTTTCCAGCGGTCAGTAGCAGCATATTTCTGATACTCCTCTTCGTTCATTTCAGCAATAGTCTTCTCTTCTGGAAAACCGTTCACAATAAACGCATAGGCTAAAGGAGATTTGATAAAATCTTTCTTCTCTCCGCGTTGTTCTCCGATTAATCTACCTTCTACTTTGGAAGTAAATAATTCTGGTTTAACTAAAGTGTCATCAAAATAACCTACTGTCATTTCCCTTTTCGC
>CAYRMP010000103.1:0-3782 GCA_964425545.1 uncultured Methanosarcinales archaeon
TTCCCTACACGACGCTCTTCCGATCTACTAATGTTTGAAAGACACCACTAATTATAACTTACTTGTGTCTTTCATTATATCTTATCCAAACACTTTATAAAATACTCTTTCTTACTTACTTTTGAGCTATGAAAAAGCCAATGGTAGTGGTAGGAGGTATATTTCTGGCAGTTTTACTTCTGCGTTTAGTTTTAGCTTTCATGATCCAAGAATTTACTTACGAATCATATTTCCATCTTCGGCAGGTAGAACATATCGTAGAAACGGGGCTGCCCTTTTATCAGGATCAACTTTCTTACGGCGGCAGGGAATTAGCCTTTCTTCCTTTCTTCCATTATCTGGCTGCCCTCTTTGGCTTTTTCCTGCCGGTAACCTTGGCTGCTAAGATTCTTCCTAATTTACTTACTGCACTGTTAGTGCCGATCACCTATCTAATCAGCAAAAAAATAACCGAACATGAAACTGGTTCCTTCATAGCAGCGTTCATTTCTGGATTCTTGCCCATACTTTATTTTACTAATGGGTTTGTGGTGAACACTCTCTTTCTTCCCCTTATTTTTGCGGTAATTTATTTGTATCTAAATATTGAAGAGACCGCCAAGAAAAACGATCCAAAACTTATGAAATATATCTATATCTACATAGCAGTTTTTTTTCTTCTCTGCCTTACCAGCCCATTAGCAGCTATCATGCTGATTGGTTTGGGCATTTATGCGATTCTCTCTTTACTTGAAGGAAAAAAGATTTATCGCGAAGAGGCGGAAGTGATGCTTTTTTCTGTCTTCCTCTACGTGTGGGTGCAATTTTTATTCTTCAAAAAGTCTTTGCTTCAGGAAGGGATTTCCTTTGTGTGGCAGAATATCCCTTCTACTATCATTGCCCAGTACTTTCCTAAGTTTTCTGTAGGAGTAGCGTTAGTTTTAGTCAGCATTATCCCCTTTGTTGCCGGAGCAATAGTGGTCTATCGATCCCTATTCCAGCTCAAAAACCAAAAATCATTCTTACTGATAAGTTTAGTTCTTGCTACAACCCTACTAACTTGGTTTAGATTAATCCGCTTCCGACAATCGTTAGCATTTTTCAGTGTAGTCTTAGCAATCCTTTTTGCTGCTTTCTATCAAGACCTAGAGTGTTACATCAAAAAAACAAAATTATCTCACTTATATCGTTACCTTCTTCCATTAACTATATTCATCTTAATTTTCTCGACGGTATTACCGGCAATAAATACCGCCCGGTTACAGGACGTACCATCTACGGAAGAAGTTAAAGCCTTTACTTGGATTAATGAAAATACTCCTCCTTCCACCACTGTATTAGCTACTCTGGATGAAGGGCACCTTGTAACCTATTATGGAAAAAGAAAAAACCTGATGGATGACCGTTTTATGTTAATTGATGATACGGAAACTCGCTTCCAAAGCCTTACCTCTTTATTTACAACCAAATTTCAAACCGAAGCTCTGGATTTAGCCCTTGAGCATAAGATAGAATATTTTGTGCTTACACCAACAGCCAAGGAAAAATATCAGCTCAAACGCGAATTGCCTTATGTTACTAAGCGTTGTTTTGATATTGTTTACCAGAATGAAACAACCATCTTTAAACTTAAATGCCAATTAGGACCGACCTAACCAAAATGAATAACCAACAACAGGAAAAGAATCCGTGCTTGTATCTTAATCACTTGTTTCGTTATCAGAAAATATATCTCTGCATTTTGTTGCTGGTGCTTTCCGCTACCTCTTTAGTTTTAAACTATCTTCACGAAAAACCCATTCTTGTCGGCGGCGAGAGTTATTATTACCTTTCGTCTGCACAGCAAGAGTCTCCTTATAATCCCCTAACTCTTCTCTTTAGAATTATCCCGGATAAGCTATCATTTCTGCTTCCTCCGCTGATATCTTTGGGAATTGTAATACTATTTTATGCTTTTGCTGAAAAAATAAAACTCTCTCCACAAAAGACTTTCTTTATGGTTTTATTCTACCTTCTTACTCCCTCATTCATATTTACTTTTCTCACTCTTTCATCCTACTCCCTATACTTATTGTTAATACTGTTGGGAGCAAATTTGCTCTTCTCAACCGGCAGAAAAAGATATTTCTCCATCATCCCGCTCTTGCTTGCTTCTTTCATAGACACATTTAGCGCTATGCTCTTGCTGGCTGGAATAGTGGCATACTTCTTTGCCCTTAACAGAAGCAAGAAGCGGTTTCATACGCTGCTGACAATATCCGTAGCAACGGCATTGATTCTTAATGCAGTAATACTTAATACTCCTTTTTTCATAGGGCCATTTCAGATTCAAAACGGGGCATCCGATCTTATCTCTGATTTGGGGGGATTTAGTGGTGTGGGCTTTTTTTCCCTCTTGCTGGCTTTCATCGGTTTAATCATCAGCTGGCAGAAAAAAAATCTTCCTCTCATGATACCGGCAGTAGTGATTTTCCTGACCGCATATCTATTCAACACCCATACTGTTTTTTTCCTGTCCCTCCTAATTATTATTTTAGCTGCAGCGAGTTTTGAATATCTGTTGGAACAAACTTGGAAATTATCTTTCCTTCGGAATGCAGTATTATTGCTCCTGTTGTTAGGCATTTCCTTCTCAGCGGTGTCTTATCTGGAAAGATTATCAGAATATTCGCCCACTTCAGTTGACCAAAAAACTTTGGAATGGATACAGCGCAACACTCCCGAAGAAGCAGTAATTCTTTCTGCTCCAGAGAATAGTTATTATATCAACTATTTTGCCCAACGAAAACCGCTTTTTGCTCTCCATCATGATTATCAGCAGCAATATAATCTTTCTCAACATATCTTTAATGCGTATTACATCAATGAACTTTTCCCGCTCTTGGAACAAAATAATGTTTCCATAATATATATTTCCGATAAAATGAAACATACTCTGCCTAAGGAACAGGAATTCTTATTTCTTTTACAGAACGAAAGATTTAAAATGCTTTATTTTACCGAAGATACAGAAGTGTGGTCGTTTGAAGAGGCAAAGCAATGATAATTACCTTCCTTGATGCGGTATTGTTTGTAACCTATTTCATGCTCCTTTTTCTTTCCATATTTTGGCTCTTGGTGTTGTTCTCTCCGGATCAAGAACAACAAAAGAAAAAATTAAGAGTTTTTCCTTTCTTCAGCGCCATAGTCCCAGCATATAACGAAGAAGATTCAATTACGGCAACTCTGCAATCGTTGGTTGATCTTGACTATCCTAAAGATAAAATAGAAATCATTGTGGTAAATGATGGTTCTAAAGACAAAACTAAGGAAAAAGTAGAATTATTCATAGCTCAACACCATTCTAATACTATCACTCTCCTAAATCAGGAAAATCAAGGTAAAGGTAAAGCTATGAATGGGGGTTTAGCTATCGCTAGGGGGGAATATTTTGCCTGTCTGGACGCAGATTCTTTTATTGCTCCGAATGGATTGCAAGCCATGCTGCCTATTTTTGAACAAGACCAGAATATCGCTGCAGTTTGTCCGTTGTTAAAAGTAAAAAAACCGCAAAACGTTTTGCAAAAAGTACAATGGTACGAATATGTTGTGAATATGTTCTATAAATTTCTCAACGCCAAGCTGGATTGCATCCATGTTACCCCTGGGCCTTTTAGCGTGTACAGAACAAAGGTAATCAAAGATTTAGGCGGTTACGATGAAACTACTATTACTGAAGATCTGGAAATTGCCATTCGCCTGCAGAAACACCAATATAAAATAGTGCAGACTTTTGAAACCGTCGTAGAGACTATGGTGCCAAC
>CAYRMP010000104.1:0-3747 GCA_964425545.1 uncultured Methanosarcinales archaeon
GGCAAAGAAAGTGAGTTAGAAACACTTGCTAAATCTCTTTACTTGCCAGGATATACTCTAGTAAACTTTAATAAACTATTGGATAAGGATAGTAAAGAAGGGATATCGAGAAACCTCGCATATGTTCTTCTAGGAACTTGGGAAACGATTAAGGTTGCAACTTATTTTGGTTTGGGATACACCGCATACTCTATTGTTGATGCATTTTCAAATGCTTTCTAATAATCAAAAAAAACTAACTACATTCTTTCATACACTTACGTTTCATTTATGCATTTCGAATTCTACTGGTGAAGAATCTAAATTCTTAAAAAAGATGTATTAAAAAGAAAAAAGTAATGGGCCGGTAGCATAGTTTGGCTATTGCACTGATCTGATACGTCGGGCATCGCGGGTTCAAATCCCGCCCGGTCCATCTTCATTAAATTACTAGTTTTTTATAAACTTTTCTTAATTATATAATCAAATCAACTAATCCCATCACTTCAGAACTCGTTTCGCCACTGCCTTATTAACTTTCCGACCTAATTCCAAAGCATCTTTCTCTGTCAATCTGCTTTTAGAAAGAAGCTTATCCATTTTTGCAAGAAGCATCAGCTTTTCTTTTATTGCTTGCCGAGCTACTTCCGACCAATTCAATTCTGGGTGCTGGTCCATCTCTGTTTTCAATTCTGCCGGTACGGCTAAAGTTATGCTTATCATCTTGTTTATTACGTGTAAATGTCTCTAAGAACATATCCTCGCATCTTCCGTCAATTCTGAACTCAAAAATCGGTGCACTAAATAATCCGGCAGATATAACAGATAAGCTATCACTTCTTTCAAGGAATATGCGTCTTTATAATCTACCAGCGCCATGATTTGTTTTTCAGTAAATTTAAAATCCGCAAAGAATTTTCGGCAGTAATCATATTCGGCTTCTTTCAGGGATTCAAATTTTTCCCATTCATGATGCAGCCGCGCATCATACTTCCTCACTATACCTTGAAATAAACGCATCAAATGTGTTTCTTCTGAATCAACCGTGGTTACTTCCCACATCCCAGCTTTTTCCAAGGCAAATTTCTTAAATGCTAACTGCATCATGGATTTAGTTTGGCCTATCCCTTTTTTCATGGAGAGATAACATAACATTTGATAAGCGTCATAGGTAGCCTTAGCGCAGCGTTTGAACAGCAGTTGGGTGGAGGGCATTTCCCGGGAAAAAGACATCCGGATAGGATTTTCCAACAGATATTTTTTAGTATTATTCAAGATAAAGAGATTCTTAAAACACTGATAATTTCTAATCTCTTCACTAAAACATTCTATGCTCAAAACATTATGGGTTCTATCTGCTAATTTGACTTGTATAACCATTTCTTTTATTCTTTCATCAGTGCACTGAAAGATATTAGAGATAGAACGATAGTAAAAGTCTCGTTTGTGTCTAGTAAGAAGCTTCAATGCGCTAATAATAGTTTTAACCGCATCCCGAGGGGCGTGCTGTAATAAGTCCTGTTCCAATTTGATGAAAACTTCGCCCTCATATTGATCTAGTTTTTCTATGTCCGAACCATCTTCATCTAAACTTAGTTCATCACGATAGACATCAACTACTTCCTCCACATAATCATGTAATAAACCTACAGAAAGAGTAACTTGGTCGTTAATCTTAGCATCTCTCAAAGCCAAAACTACATTTAATGGATGAAGCAATGCTTCCTGCCCATCCTTCCGTTTAGGCAGCTGCGCATACAATTCTTCAGTTTTGCTAAGAAGATAAGAAAATAAAGAACTGCCGTCTGAGAAAACAGATTTTAACTTTTGGATATCATCTTCCTTCTGCCAATGTTGTAAATATTTGAAGGTCCGATATTCAGGGGTTTGCTTAACCATGATTCATTAATTATACCATACCATTTAAGACTTTTGCTGGAAGAAGCAGGGAGAAGGTTATGACATAGAGTTTCATATCAGCCTCTTTTTTAGAAACCTTTATAAACAAACTTACAAAATTTAGTGCTACCATGGAATTCAAAGTCCTAGAAGAGTCTAAAACCAAGTTAGTATTCCAGCTGAAAGGAGAAACTCATACTTTCTGTAATCTATTAAAAGATGAATTGGTTAATGCTAAAGGTGTTGTAACTACTTCATACCGGATAGACCATCCTTTGATAGGGATACCTCAATTCTTGATAGAAACTAAAGGCACTGAGCCTCGTAAAGCTTTGAAAGAAGCCTTGATGAATATCAAGAAAAAAGCTGAAGCATTTAAGAAAGAAGTCGCTGAATTCTAGTAAAAACTTATGTAAGAGGAGAAAATTAAACCATGATAAACAAAATAGACTTATTTGACAACAAATTGGGTTTTCTCAACGAAGCAGCTAATAAAGTTTGGCATGAAATCAGGGGAGTAAGAGCCCAATATTGCTGGATACCAACTAAATATGAAAATGTAAGTTTTAAGCTTAGCAACCCCTCTCCGGCGCAAGAGACAGCGGCAAATTTATTAATGGCACTTCTTCAAGGTCAGCTATGTACTGATAATAATCTTTTATTGCCTGAGCAGGGAATATATCTTCACGGTCATGTTGGAACAGGAAAAACCCATTTGCTTGCTGCGTATGCTAATGGTATTCATAAACAATTGCTGATAGAAGAAAAAAAAAGAAAAACATTTGTTGAGTTGAAATTAACTGAAATATTAAATTGTTTATACGAGGATTTCAAATCAGGGGTGAAAACAATTGATGGGCACTTAGCGTATGAACAAACGGTTTTGGACGGACCACATAAGCAAGGAGAGACTTATAATTATGGATCTAGAGACGAAAGGTTAAATTATCTAAAAGGCACTTTAGACAAAAAATTTAAATCTCAATATCCATCAATAATAACAACGGCAAGAGAGAAGTTCCGGTTTACTGAGTCATACATGGTATTCTTAGGTTTTGAAGAATTGTTAAGAATAAAAACAGGAAACCAAACAATTATGGATGAATTAGTTGTTGCGCCCATCTTGTTTCTTGACGACCTCCACCCTAAAGACGATGACGAAAGAGCAAAAGTAATACAGGAAGTGCTTGAAAGAAGATATGAAAATGATGGAAGGGCTACTTTTGTCACAAGCAACCTTTCTCCTGAAGAACTCGTGAAAGTCGGAAATTATAGTGATAAAATCGCGAATAGAATTGTAAGCAGATGCAAGGAAATGTTTTATGTTATCGATACATCTGATGCAGAAGATTATCGGCAGATAATCGGGAATGACAGGAAAAAAAACATAGACCTACTTTTGCAAAAAGCCAAAAAAACTAGGAAGTAAATGCAATTATCAGAACTCGTAGAAAAGACAGTCAGTTCAATCAATCCAGATAGTGTACCTTTTGATTCTGGAGCAGAGGGCATGGTTTACCTGGTAGATGAAGAAGTAGTTTTAAAATTGTATATGTTTAAACCTATAAACGGTTCTGAAAGAATATCTGCCGAAAAAGAATTCACTATTGGCCAGGATCTGTATCTGCAAGGGATACAAGTTCCTCAATATTTTGGATTATTTGAACCTAAACCATCACCTTTAAACTATTGGGGTATATTGATGGAACGGATTCATGGAGTAAAATACAAATTTCTTCCCGGAAAGCTAAAACGGGAAGCAAAAATTCAATACCGGAAACAAAGGAGATTAATTGAAAAACTTGGTTACTGTCCAGTTGACAGCGATTACGACCATAATGCTTTATTTGACCGTCAAAAAATGAGATT
>CAYRMP010000105.1:0-3263 GCA_964425545.1 uncultured Methanosarcinales archaeon
CATATGCAGAAGGGGATAAGCAAAAAGAAGCTGAATTCTATCAAAAATTATTTGAGCAAGCAGCAGATAAAGTTAATGGCATATCTGTATTTTACAATAGTCTTAATAATTACTTCAGTATCTACGGTGATCCAGCAGAAGGAGTTGTAAAAGAATGGTATACTAAACTCTATCCAGAAAAAGAAACAAAACTAATTGTGGCAAATCCAATTGACCTTTCGCAAGTTGTACGAATTTCAAAATTCCGTAGCTGTTATGGCCATGATTATAGTGGATTAAATATTAATGGAGAAAAAGAAACATTAAGGTCTATGAAACATTATGTTGAAGCTAAAAGAGAATTGATTGGCGCTAAGGACACAGTAAAGATTTTTGCTCCTTTTGATGGAAAAGTTGTGGAAATCCGTGAATCTGATGATAAGCAAATACTTATTTCTGCTGATAAGTCCCCAGAATGGCATTTTATTTTTTTCCATACTACACTAAAGCCAGAAATCCAGTTGGGAACTAAAGTAAAGGCTGGACAACTGATTGGTCAGGGCTATATGCGTGAATGGCCTACTTTTGACTTTACATTAAAACAATTTAGTGTAAGAGGAGAGATTTTTGATTCACCATTTTTACATATGCAGGATTCTATTCTTAAAGAATATATGTTACGTGGTGTTACACCAGAAAATATTATAGTACCAAAAGGAGTTAGAGATAATAACCCTTGCCCTATCAAAGGATTTAAGGATGGAGAAGAAGCCTTTACAGGAGAAACTGAAAAAGACGATTTTGTTATTTTGAAATGATGTCGTTTACTTTCTTAAAGATTGGTGGGTTCTCGAATTGCATTTAATCGCTGTTATCTGCCCCAAGGAAGGTGTTTGTGTTGTCCACATTTTTTAATTACTTTTTCTGTTTGTGGACAATATAATACTCCTCTAAGAAGGCAAAAAATCAAAGAAAAAGCAAAACAATTACTTCTTATAGTATGTTGAATCGCTTGTTGTCTCTTTAGTTGTGGAGGGGGTTGGCTCAGTTGTCTTGCTAGGTTCAGTAGGTGCAGTGTAGTCCTTTTTATAAAATTCTTCTTTTGCAAGCTCCTCTGCCCTCTTAGCGTCCTCTTCTTTCTTTGCGGCTTCTTCTGCTAATTTTTTCTTCTCCTCTGCAAGTTTTTGCGCACGATCAGCCTCTTCTGCAGCTTTCTTCTTTGCTAATTCATCTTGAAGCTGTGCTTTATCTTCAGCAAGTTTCTTGAGACGATCTGCTTCAAGTCTAGCCTTTTGCGCCTCATCATCTGCCTTCTTTTTGGCAAGTTTTGCGTTGGCACGTTTCTTCTCATCCTCGGCAAAAAGTCCTGATTCAAATACTTTGTAAGCCTTGCGCAACATCTCGTCAAGACGGTTCACATCAGCAATAACCTTGCCATACTCACCATTCTGCAACTCACAGAGTATAATCTTATTCAGTATAGCATCATATCCTTCGAGCTCAACAACTGCTTCAGCAACGATAGCAAAGTGATCCTTCTCATAATAGCTCATCTTGCTGAAGAAGCTTTCGTAGTCATGCTTCACTTGACTGTACCGAGCCTGTGCAAGCTTTTCCTGCTTGAGCCTTCCTAACCTATCCTCATCTCCAGTTTCCTTGAGTTTTTTCTTCACCTCAATCTCCACTTCTCCAGTCTGCCCCTTGAGCTTTGCTTGAAGTTCTTCAATCAGCAATTGCTGCTCTCTGATACTTTCTTCCTGTCTGCTAATTGTTTTTAATTGGAGTTCTATTTTGATTTTGAGCTTTCTGAGGAGGGAGTCTGCCTTTTCCTGGTGAGAAATAATCTTCTTCTCAACTTCAAGTACCTTCTCAGGATTGTCTATTTTGCTAATATCTTCTTTAACATCTTTCAATGTTTTTTCGTATTTCTTCTTTGCCTTCTCTGCGGCACCAGTATCACTTTGTTCTGTCATAGCTAACAGTTCAAGAAGGCGTTCATTCGCAAATAGAAGCTTCTTCTTTGCCTCTTCATCCTTGTCCTGTAAACTAGCCAAGGTGATTGGTTCTAAAATATTAATCTCAAACCACCAGAGGGGGTTGTTTGGTCCAATACCGGCATCTTCTTCCTCGCTTGGTGTTTCTTCACTAAGCTCAGTGTCTGCCCCAACTGCAACCCCTGAACATACATTGAATGCATTCTCACAAGGTTGCACATCCTCTTCATACTGATCATGACAAGTTGAGAATGATGTTCCTGCTGCAAGACATTCATCCATTGCTTCTGCTGCTGGTGTGGCACATTCTTCATATGCAAGATCACATTCATCGCGAGGATCCTCACATACGTAAGGTCCTGGACAGTTATTCTCGTCACTGCTGGGTATAGGAATCTCTGGCCAGACACATTCTTCGGGTAGGGTCAAGTCAACAACAGGACAACGGAATGGTGCACCGTACCTCAGGACTAAACCGGGTTCTGCAAGTGGACCTTCTAATCCTTCAACACCCCCTCTAACATTATGAATATCTCCTACAGCCCATCCTACTAGCTCGCCATTTGCTTGACGCATAAAATCAGTATCTCTGATCATATTAACTGGGAGAAGGTAATAGGGCGCAGTTGAGATGTCACTTGAATCAACCTCCCAAGTATCTCCTCCATCAGGAGTATGTCTGATCTGGCTTTGACCAGTAACCCATACAAGATCTTCATCAAGAGCATTTACCTCTGCCATTCCTGAAACTTCGAGGCCAGTATCAACTCGGTCATAGCTCTCGAAACCATTTTCTGTATGATATACAACTTCTCCTCCAGTTGTTATCCAACAAGTGTCCATATCTAGGCAATTAATCTCACTTAAGCTTAAGGCAAATCCAGTTGGTGTTGTAAGTGTTGCTGCAAGAGAAAAAGTAGCACCATTACTTGTTCTGTAGACCTTTCCATTTGTACCTGCTAGATATCCTTCGGTGGGGCTCAGGAAGAACGCGTCATACACTTCTTCGTTTATGTTTGAATCTAAATGAGTCCAGCTCACTCCCCCATCAGTACTCTTCAAAATTTGGGCCTCTATGCTGAAACCGGGGGCAGGATCATTTGCCAAACCTCCCACGGCAAAAGCAGTCTCTCCATCATTTGTACATTCAACATCGGTGAGTGAAAGTCCATCAGAATCAGGATCTCGTTGTGGCCATGTACTTCCTCCATTTGTTGTAGAGAGGATTGTTGGGCCAGCACCACCTGTAGGAAGTTCAGTATCAAAACCTCCAACTGCAATACCTCTAAC
>CAYRMP010000105.1:3273-3719 GCA_964425545.1 uncultured Methanosarcinales archaeon
TATATACCTTTTATTCATTTATGAACCTCCAAATTTTATTTTTTATTTCATCAACATTATTACACTCATCTTCCCACAATGTAAGAACTGAAAAACCAAACTCTTTATATGGCAAACTTTCCTCATGCTCAACAGCACTTTCCCATGTATCACCACCATTAATAGTTTTCATAATAACTCCACCACTTTGTGTGGGTGTTGCACCAACTGCCCAGACTCTTTCTTGATCAACAGCATGGACGTCATAGAGATCATATCCATTGGCGGTTGACTCCAGTTTAATCCAATCTTGGGCATAAACGCTTGCAGGAAGTAGCACCAAAAACAGCACAGATGCAATTAAACTCACAAAAAAATTACGGAAAAAATTAGTATAATTCATGAATAAATCACCTCTTGTTTAGTACTAGATTTTCGGAATATTTAAAAGTTTGTTTTTTAGGTGT
>CAYRMP010000106.1:0-3598 GCA_964425545.1 uncultured Methanosarcinales archaeon
GGAACGAACATATTTTTACGCAGAAATTTATGCATTATTTATGTCGTTAACTATTGTTCTCATACTGATTATCGCTTTTTTTTCTTTTTCTTATATGTTAAAAAATTCCAAAAATATAGCTGGAGAAGCGGTTATGGGCAAGTTTCCTTCCCGCCAAAAAGGGCCCCTTTCTCAACCTAACCCTATGCAGGAAAAAAATATCATTTGGACCGATCCGGCACAATATAAAACAAACAGTAATACTTGGACGGAAGCGATACAGTTGGCTTTAGATAATTCAAAATACGTTCGATTGGCTAAAAATCAGGTTTATGAAATAGTTTACAGCGGAAAGAAATATGTTGGCGGTGTTCCTGATGGTGTTCCTTACGATTATGGCCTTTCCATTCCTAGCGGCGTAAGTTTTGATTTAAATGGGGCAACACTAAAATTAGCAGACGGACAAAATGCAATAATTTTGATAAACAAAAATCCAAGCAAGGATATGGCAAATATGGACTCAAAAATTAAAATATTTGGGGGCACCTTGGATGGAAACGAAAAAGGCCAAACTATAGATAATGCTATGTTCGGAGATGTTTCTGTGATTGAGATGATCGGGATTAATGGTCTAGAAATTAAGGATATCACCATAAAGAATGCTTTACAGTATTTTGGTAGGATGTTGAAAGTTGATAATGGCAAATTCATTAATCTTATGGGAATAAATAGTCGCGGTGATGGTTGGAGTTTTGGCATAGGCTATTTAGAGGTATCCAATAGCCAGTTAGATAATATTACTTCCATGGATGTTAAAGGAAATTTTGATCTGAATAAAGGAGATTTACATAAAAGATTAGGCAATCCCTTTATTGGAGCAATAACAGACTCAAAAATAGGAAAATTAGCTGCTTTTCAGAGTAAAGCAGGAATCAAGATTCAGGACACTTCAAGAGATTTGGTAATTGATTCAGTATATTACGAAGCATCAAAAGAACACTCCCCCAACTGTGGTCTTAAAATTCAGGGAGATATTTCTAAAGAGGGCCTGCATCCAGCGAGAATCACCGTAAACAAAGTGGTTGTGAAAAATTGTGCTCCTTATGGGGCAGGTCCAGCGGGTGCAGGATTATATCTACATGGTTTTAAAAACGTGACCATCAACAGTTATGAAGGATTTAACAATGGGGGCAATTGGATTGAAAATAATCAGCTAATCGGTTATCCTGCCGTGTGGATTGATGATGGCCAAGGGCTAAAAATAAATTCTCTTCGTTCTGAGAATTGTAAAGGTTCTTGCATTTCTATTAGGCCTGGTGCCAGCAATTACTGGATTGGAAAAATAGAAATAATCAACCCCGCCGAATCCATGACACAAGGGATAAACATACAAGGCGGCTCGGGGCGAATAGAACAAGTTATTGAAATTGACAACAGAAAAGATGCTCTGGAAAGAAGATTAATCAATGTACCTTTGGATTCAACAAAAGGCAGTATTGGAAAAGTTATTACTAACTTTGGAACAATTATTGGCTGGGGGCAAGGCGGAGCGAAAATGTGGATAGAAGGAAATAATAACAACTTTACCATCGATAGTTATCAAGAAGGAGCTTCAAAAACAGAAGGATCGATATTAATATTGAAAAATAGTTTAAGCACCAACGTTAATACCAACAGCGTTTTTAGTCAATTCACCAACACTCCTGGGAAATATTTACGGCCAACCATCACCTTATTTCCAATTAGCAAAAATTCCAAACTTTCTTCTTCTCAAATTGAGTTTAAAGATAGCTCCGTAAGCAAAGGGGTTACCATCAAACATCCCAAACTTGATCAAGATGAAACAATATATTGGAAAGCTTCTGGTTGGAAAGTTATTGAAGTAAACTAATTTAGTTAATAACTCTGTTAATCAATAAGAAATAGTTAATGGACAATCTCAACATTCTTCAATAGATTTTCCATGCCTTCTTTGTGTCCCGCCCCAACAACAGCTAGTATTCGCTGGTCTCCATTTTCTCTTAACAGTTTCACCAGTTCCTTAACCATGTATTTATTCCTATCAGTTATCAGGGTTTTGTAAACATTGGGATAACGTTCCTCAAGCTGTTTAATCAAAGAATCAATTGTTCTCTGATCCGGAACTTTAGTCAAATCAAGTTTAGTTAAGCCTAATTTTTTAATTTGTTTTTTAGGCATTAAAAATCCTCCTAGGATATCTCCCACAAAACGGAACTTTTCTTTCCAGGTAAGATTTTTTGAAAATTTTTTAAGAGTGATATCAATCGGTTGATCAATGAGTGCCACTTTCAGATTTTTTACATGTGCTAGCTCTAATGCGGCTTTCATCTCCGAACCAGGAACAACACCTACAATTTTTCCTAATTTCTGCTGGATATAGTGTCCTATTTTCACGAAAGCATAACCCTTCACTCCAACCCTAAAAATATCACTTAAGGAAGCCCTGTTTTTTTGTTGCTGCATCAAAGCTGCTGCTCGCTGGAAATCAAGTTCAACCGCGATGATCTCCGGCTGGAACTCTTCTACTGCTTGTTTGATTTCTTCAACACTTTGCTTGGCAATATGGGAGGTGCCAATAATTTTGAGGTTCATGGGATCCTTTTCTCAATGCAATATTCTATGGAATCTAAGGCTTCGTTTCCCTTTCTGAAGATTTCATCTAAGCTGAAATCCTTAACATATCTACCTGGAATAAATGCATCAGGGTGTTCCGCCAGAAAAAAATTCATCCACATCACTTTTCGGAATACCGAATCATAATCGTGCTGGTAACACCTTTCAATAACTTCAGAAAGGTATCCATCATATTCTGAAGCGATACCATAAACTAAATCATTTTCAATATTTTCACCTGCTTCGAGTGTTAGCCGCTGTTCCAATCCGGCAATCCTTTTAGAATCAGCAATGTAAGATGCTGCAACTTTGAAATTATCTTCTTCTAAAGCAATACGGAAGTATTCATCAACTTTCTTTCTTTTACTTTTTCCGTCTTCTCCCCCCCAAGATTCGATTAAATATTCCCTTTCCTCTTGCGATAAGTCATACCAGGGTTTTTCCACATCATCACCATCTTCTTCTAAAACGTAATCTAAACTAGGATAACTTGGTCGCGAAGGATGAAATGATTGAATTTTAGGGGACGATTTATGATTGATGGTTTTGGGCAATTTAGCCACAGGTCTTCTTTCTTCCTTTTTTTTAGGCGAAGCCTCCTGCCTTTTTTTTTGATGGTATGGTCGTTCTAGTTCAGACACCTTCTCTTCTTCAAGAACTTCTTTTGTGCCGGCATTACTAGCGGGATTGTTACTTTGATAGGCATATAGCCCAAAACACAGGCTGGCGCCTGCTGCCATTCCCAAAATAATCTTATATTGCTTCATAATCTGCTGGTTATAGATATTCTTTTTAATATTTACCTTACTAAATTTATAATTGCAGTCCTTTTATAATAATGAAAGACACAAGTAAGTTAAATAATGATTAGTGTCTTTCAAACATTAGTTGCGGAAACACTTATAATTAACTTTTTTCCGCAACTATAACATAGAAAAATATATAAATTGAGCTCAATTAAATAGCTTTTACCAGTGAGGTGGTT
>CAYRMP010000107.1:0-3543 GCA_964425545.1 uncultured Methanosarcinales archaeon
ATTTTTTGAATTATTGTTCTAATAGAAATTTTTAGAAAAAAAATGCGCCAGCCGTGAAGCGACGCCCTAATAGAATGCGTCTTAACGCTTTGTATTCAATAATGCTTAGAATATAAATAGTTTTCGTTATTTTCTACTAAGCCGTTTTTAAGCATTTATCTTTCAGTAAATCTTTATCCAGAATAAACCATGGAAAATTCCTTCTGATATCAAAAGAATAACCTTTTGCAGTCATAGCAGTAGCTACCCAAATACCCGAATTTCTTAATAGTTCAAGAGCTGGAATGAAATCTGCATCACCACTGACAACTATGCAAGCATCACACTTTTTTTCAAGAAGACACAACTTAATCATATCAACACAAATCAAAACATCTATACCCTTTTCCTTCACACTAACGCTACCTATATAATCTGCCCAATGAGATAAAACTATGGGTTTGCAGATCTTACATAAACCTAAATTTGATACCTCATGATTCATGACATTAATTGCTTCTTTATTTGAGAGTCTCTGAAGCTTTCTTGTTTTTACTTCGAAATTTTGGTAACTCCCAACTTCACTAAGAAATTTCATATGCTTGTAATATTTATCTTTGCCGTCTTCTATGCTGGGTACTGAATTGTAATAAATGCTTTTTACGACATCACACTTAAAATGGTCACCAACTAATTGGCTTACTTTGCCCATATGAACACTTCCGGGGTTAATAAAAGTAACTTTCAAATTATGGTAGAAATTATTTCCATCAAAAAATATAATCGCTTTTTTTATTTCCTTCTTTTTCTCTTCCATTTTTGTATATTTTTGGCTAACAATATCCGCTTGTTTTTAATCTTTATGAAAGAATAGTGATAAGAAAACCCAGCATTCCTACTCCGAAGAGCAGTCATACTGGGGACTTCATATTCATTAATTAGGTACTATATTATATAAATGTTTCGTTGCGATTTTTTAAAAACAACAAAAATTTGTTGAGAGCGGTACTCTTCCTTTTACTAAACAAAAGATTTCACCCCTACCCCTATACAAAGTAAGCCTACTTTTATATTCTGCAATATACATGATACGCCTTAATAATATTTATATAGTAGGCTTACTTTCTATATCAAATATGGATAAGAAAAAGAGGTCAAAGATTGCCACGCTTAATTACTTCAAATCAAGAGAAGGGAAGAGGCAATGCAGAGTATCTATTCCACCAAAATTCGTAGAGGAGCTTGGTTGGAAGCCTAAAGAGAAGCTAAAAGTTTGGATATTCAAAGAAAAAAAGCAAATCAGGATTAAAAAGCTATCTGCCGATTAGAGCAGATAGCTGGAGACCTAAAAATGTGCGCAAACACGAATTTAGATACTCCACAGATGGCTGATTCTGTGGAAAATAAAAACCTTTCTGAAGAAGAAAGGATATTCAAAGACCAGAAGGCACAAGATAAGTTTGATTATCTTGTTAGGACAAGAAACAAGCTCTGGGCTATAGTGAGGTTTAAGTAATCCCAGATTTCTTTTATTTTTCTTTTTTATCCCTCTTCTACCCCAACAAATCTTGAGTTAGTAAATTCTATGTAACTCGTCAAGCCACCCCTATGATATGTTACGAATTCTCCAATAAATACTATTGTATCGCCAAGATTTGCTTTTAGCAAATTATCTTTTTGTTCTTTTGGAAAGAAAGCTTTTGCATAAGGAGATAATGTATAAGGATACCCATACATCTCCATAACAACATATTGTGTAGATAGTGAGGCCTTGTCTATCCTATCCGCTATAATTGAAGTTTTAATCCGTTTACCCTTAAATTCTTTAACTTTTTCTTCAACTTGAAGATCCGATAGATCACCAAATACAGCAAATAATTCCTCCATACTCATTTCCAAATCAAAAGGGGTTCCCGTATGGTATTTTGAATCTTGGGCTGGTGAATTGTCCTGAGAATTAAACCAAGCAAAAATAATTGCAAATACTATTACAATTACCAAAAATAAATGTGATTTCTTAATTTTAAATTCTTTAACCATTCCTTTTGATTTCATTTCTTTATCTTTTGATTCCATCTCTTTTTCTGTTTCTTTTTCTTTGGTATTTTTTTCTGTAAATTTGTTTTTGCATTTATCATTACAAAAAAAGTCTGTAGCAAAAGAATCTTTTGAACGATCAGCAGTTTTTGCACTAAAAAATCCTACTTGTTTTCCGCATTGAGCACAGTTTGGCATATTATACCTTAATTCCTTTTAGATTTAAATTAACACAACCCATCAGCAAAATCTAATATTTCTGAAGTTCCTGAAGTCCACATATAAATTTCCATACAAGCACTTTTTAGCTCTAATTCTATTCCAAGAATGTCATCAGAACATTCTTTAGCTCTTTTGTAACAGATATTTAGAGCTTCTTGTTTAGATGTTTCTCCACTCTGCGTCTCAGGACTTTGTCCCACTAAATCATCTACCAGTTGATCTACTTCGCTTTGTTCGGTCATACAGCAAACTTGACCTGAAGGACAATCTTTTTGACCAACATCTAAATATTGAGCACAATTTGACGAGCATTTGAAAGGTGCATTGCATTTGTTCATTGTTTCTTCTAACTTATTCTCTGCTTCTTCCATTAGTTTATTCAAAGAATCTAAAGCACTGGAAGTCTCTGTTTCTTTAGTTTTTACTTCTTCAATTAAAGCTTCTTGTTTTTCTTCTGTCTTGCATTTATTAGATTCACAATTTTGATTACTTCCGCAGTCAGAATCTTGAACACATTCCACTCCACATTTTTCTTTAACAACTCCTTTATTTTGTGTGTATTTACACCCATCTTTCCCACTCAGGCAAGAAACATAACTAAATCCATCACAACTATCAGCAGAGCACTCATCACTACAAGAGGGTTTTTCTTCTTTAGGCTCTTGGATTTGTTCGGATTGTACTGGTTTTGTTTCAACTTCTTTTATAGGTTCTTTAGGTTCTTTTATAGCCTGACCTGTTGGAGTTTCAACATCTGAACAAGCAATAATAAAGAATGAACTAACTACAAAGAAAATAAATAGGTAAAAAATACTGCTGTATTTCATTTTTTATTGTCTTTTTTTATCACAGCCATTAGACCAGCAATTATCAGGAGTACAAAAGATAATGCATATGCAAAACTTATTGAGACTACTCCACCAATAGCACTTATAATCATAAACCATCCACCTAATTTAGTTTTGCTCTTTACTAATGAAGCACCCACTATACCAAGAATTGAAAATAAAATTCCAGCCCAACCTAAATTTACAACAGTAGAACCAGCTTCTGCACCAAGAACACTACCTATCCCTCCAACCATCAAAGCAAAAATCGCACCAAAGAAACCAAAAATTCCACCAATTAGACCTAAAACAAATTCAACTGTTCTTTTTCCCATTATAATCCCCCCAGTTTTAATTAATATTAATCCCTTTAATAAATTATCCCCCTATATAAATATTGCTATGATTGAGCTATATTCAAGCTAAATTAGAATATAAAGTTAGTATGCTACGTTCTTGCTATGGATGAGCTAATTAG
>CAYRMP010000108.1:0-3478 GCA_964425545.1 uncultured Methanosarcinales archaeon
GGTTTGTATTGTTTCCTATTAGTTACTGATTCTGAGTTTGGGAAAGAGATTATTGCTCACCCATGACTTCCATGATAACGCTACTAACAAGATAAACCAAGCTACCCCGTACACGGCAACAGGAATCCCGAAGAAAGTTGAATATATACCTGAATTAACTACTGTACAAGAAACAGCAGCATTGATATCACATATTCCCCCTTGTAAATTAGGGTGATAATGGTTATATACCAGATATAACGAAGCTGCCAATCCCAGTAAGTTCAGGATTAAAAGACTGACAATAAAATGTTTTTTTTGCATGTTCCTATTTTTCTCCTACTGTCATCACTGCAAACAGAAAATTTCTGCTTTGGTGAATATTTTTAAGGCTTGTTTTTTCAAAAAGTCCGCGCATTTCATTTTTACTGTTTATCTTTACGCATCCTGGTTCAAATGTTTGAAATAGCCAATGGATTGGTTTTAAGAAAAAGTTAATGTCGGAAACAATGACCTTACCCCCTTTCTTAGTTACCCTGCTCATTTCCTCCAGCGTAAGTTTCTGATCATAATAATGATGAAATGCCTCCGTAGTTACGACATAATCAAAGTAATTATTTTCAAAAGGGAGATGATGAACATCTGCTTTAAGGAGTGTAACCTCTTCAGGCAGCTTCATCCGCGCTTTTTTCAGCATTTCTTCGGAAATATCTCCCCCATAAAGTTGAGCTTTTCCCGACAAATTTTGGAGTAATTCCCCCGTCCCGCAGCTGATATCCAAAAGGCGGCTTTTCTTGGTAAGCATTACTTCCTTTAGGACCGGCAAATAAAATTTCCTCATCCAAAACTGAAATAAAGCAGCATCATAACTTTTAGCCCAGCGGTCAAAGAAATTCCTGTTTTTTTCAATGTTATTTGACTGGTCCATATTATAACAAAAGTATTATATATTAAAAAGATTTGGGTAGATTATAAATGAGGTGGATAAAATGGATTACAAAACATTAGGATGGATACAGATTGTCGGTGGTTCTTTAGCTTTATTATCGGCTGGCAGAATTGGATACACTGGCATGATGGGGATGATGGGCTATTACGGCGGCTACAATATGATGAATGTAGGCGGAGGTTTGGGAGTGACTATTTTAGCATTATTGTTTATCATCACTGGCATTCATTATGTTACAAAAAAAAAGAAGTGAAAAAGAGGCGATAATAAGCATAATAACCCATGGCTGCAGTAAAAATTTATACAACCTCCACCTGCCCTTGGTGCAAGAAAGCCAAGGAATGGATGAAGAGAAAAAAGATAAAATATACTGAATATAATGTGGCTAAAAATGAAAAAGCCCGTAAGAGAATGATTGAAAAATCTGAGCAAATGGGAGTTCCGGTACTTGAAATTGGCGCTGAAGTTATTGTTGGATACGACCCTAAAGCGATTGAGAAAGCATTAAAGAAGAAATGATCTGAAGAGAAGGTTAAAATAACAATAATCTATTTTTGCAGCATGAAAAAATATGAGTTATTATCCGGAGAGATAATTGATGGTTCTAAGTTATCTCCAGAAGAACAAAATCATGTTAGTAAAATAGAACAGCTGATAGGGCAATATGAGGACTATTTTAAAGTTTTTCGCCAAGCATTTGCTCCGCTTAAAGAAGGGAAATATTTTAACGCAGAGACATTGCAACAATTACATCAGTCTTTACAATACAAAGTAGTTTTCGATTTAGTTGCTCGGTACCACCAAAAATTATTTATAATAAAGTAAGGCATCTGTTTAGAATACTTGCTCTTATTTTTGCTCTAATTTCTTGCCATAATAACGGACTACTGGCAGGTGCAGATAATATGGATCACTTCTTTCTTCTGTGCATCGTTGGCGGAATTCTGTTTCTTCATCGACATCAAGAATTCTGTATCCTGCAACTTCATCTAACGATCTCCCTAATGATTGGAGCATGCTTGAACAGTTTCTTAGAATCATAAATTCGTCTGCTATTGCCATAAGATAAGGCCCGCCGATAGGTTCATACTGTTGCGCTTGTTCTTTTGTCAGGCACGTAAGAGGCGATTGGTGTACTGCACCTAATCCGGCTGAAATTTTTGCCATATCAACTTTTTTCATTTCATTACCGATTATTTTTATTTTTTTACCGCTATCTCGTGTTTTTATTACCATTTGTTATATCTAATAACTTTATTATATTTAAATCTTTAAGCTTTATTTAGATCATATCCTTCCTTAGTATCTCCAACGACATATCCTAATTCTTTTATTTTTTCCCGCAGTTCGTCTGCTTTCTTCCAATCTTTGTTGTGCCGTGCTTGCAGGCGCTGTTCTGCTATTTTTTTTACCTCTGCGGGAATTTTAGTTTTTTCTTTTTTTAATCCTTTCAAGTTTAAACCAAACACTTTATCGAACGTCAATAACAAAGAATGTTTATCTATATCAGTTAATGATTCATCTTTCAGTACATCCCATAGTACTGCCAAAGCTTTAGGTGTATTAAGATTGTCGTTGATATCATCAGTAAACTCTTCCAGATATTTCTTTTGTTTTTGCAATGAAAAAATTCCCGTTTTTTTCAATTCAAGATATCTTTCAGTCAGCCTTTTTCTCGCCGCTTTCGCTCCTTCCAATGCTTCGTAGCTAAACATCAACGGCTTACGATAGTGGGTTCCCAAGCAGAAATAACGATAATCCAAAGCATCAAATCCTTTTTCTATCAATGCAGAAAGAGTAATGAAATTCTCTCCCGATTTAGCCATTTTTTCTTTTCCTAAAACTAAAAATTCATTGTGCAGCCAGTATTTAACCCATGGTTTCTTGCCGTTAGCCGCTTCAGATTGAGCAAGCTCATTAGTATGATGCACAGGGATGTGATCTATGCCGCCGCAGTGAATATCAAATTGTTTTCCCAGATATTTAGTGGCCATGGCCGAACATTCGATATGCCAGCCTGGATAACCCATACCCCAAGGAGAATACCATTTCATTTCCTGTTCTTGAAATTTTGATTTAGTAAACCACAGCACAAAATCGTGGGGATTTTTCTTGTTTGGATCCCGTTCCACTCTGGCTTGAGAATCAGCATCCAAATCAAGCTGGGCCAATTTTCCATAATCGTTAACTTTAGAAGTATCAAAATAAACATTGCCCCCTTTAAAATAAGTATATCCTTTTTTTTCCAAAACTTTAATCATCCCGATCTGTTCTTTAATATGATCGGTTGCTTTGCAGAGCTTATTAGCAGGAAGAAGATTCATCAGTTTAATGTCATCTTGAAATGCTTTGGTGTAGAATTCAGCAACCTGCCAGACTGTTTTGTTTTCTCTTCGTGCTCCCTTGAGCATCTTATCTTCACCGGCATCTGCATCGGAAGTAAGATGGCCGACATCAGTAATGTTCATAACGTGTTTTACCTTGAAACCGTTGAAAAGAAGAGTACGCTTGAGAATATCTTCAAATAGGAAAGAACGAAGATTGCCGATG
>CAYRMP010000109.1:0-3462 GCA_964425545.1 uncultured Methanosarcinales archaeon
AGGATTTCTTATTTTAATAAGCTGGACAAAGCCAGCTAATATCCACGCAAAGCCATTCTTCTCCAAACATTTATAAATAAATATCTAACTTAAAGTACCTATGTTCTACAAGAAGAAAGGATACCCGGAAGAAGAAGAGATAGTTTTCTGTAAAGTGAGTAAAATCTTTCCTAATTCAGTTTTCGTAGAAATTCTTGAATACGGTGAACAGGGATTAGTTCACATCTCTGAAATCGCTCCGGGAAGAATCAGGAATTTGCGGGATTATGTTACTGAAGGCAAGCAGATTGTCTGTAAGGTTCTTCGAATAGATAGGGCAAAGGGCCATATAGACTTGTCATTACGCAGAGTTGGTTCACATCAGCGCCAAGCTAAATTAGATGACATCAAACAAGAACTTAGTGCAGAGACGCTAATCCAGAATATGGCCAAAAGACTACAAAGGCCATTAGAAGAATTGTATCGGCAAGTCAGCGAAAAAGTGTTCAAGGAATATCCTTATCTTTATCTTTGTTTCAAAGAAGTCGCTGCAGGAGAAGCTAGCTTGGAGAAACTGGGATTGGACAAGAAATTATCAGAAGACTTAACCGCCGCTATCGTAGACCGATTTAAACCATCCAAGATAACCGTTAAAGGTGAGATTAAAATACAATCTTACGCTGCAGACGGGGTAGAAAAAATCAAATCAGTATTATTAGAAGTAGAAAAAATCTCTCCCACTATCAATGTTTTTTACCTGGGCGGCGGGCGTTTTAAAGTAACCATAGAAGATCTCGATTACAAGCCGGCAGAGCAGACCATTAAAAAAATACAAAACATGGTGGAAAAATTTAATGACAAATCATCTACTGCTGTCTTTGAAAGAGAAAAAAGCGAGTAAATGAGAAAAATAACTTTAATAATAAACTAACTAATAAACAAAACCAAAAGAGATAAATAAATTCAACATAATGGCTCAACATATCCGAAAGTGCGCAGATCATCAGAATTATACTATAGCGAAAAATTGCTCCGTCTGCGGAAAAGAAACCATTCTTCCTAGACCGCCTAAATTTTCTTTGGATGACAAATATGCTTCATTACGGCGTGAATCAAAAAAGGGAGAATTACAAGAAAAGAATCTTATTTAATATCATTCCATACTAAATACTATTATCAAATACTATTATCTCAATATTCTATTTGAAAAGTCGGATTATTTAATATAATTCAGAAAGATTAATGTAATGTAAAGGTCAACAAATCTCCATTGTCATAAAGGCCTTTTACGCCTCCTTCTAACTGGAGCGTGGAATCATTTGAATATTTCTTATCCACAATAAGGGCACCCTTAAAATAGAGCATCTTGATTTCTTCATTTTCCAAAGTATAACGTAATTTTTCTCCCACTCTCAACTCTCCATCTCCCTCTGGAAGTTCAAGATTGTTTAATTCAACATCCAACAATTCCAGATGTTTATAGTTTAATCCTTGGAAAGAGATAGGAAGATCCTTCTCAGAAGAGAATACGATATTATTCACTTCGATGCCTCTGGCTGTTCCTGAAAGAGAAAGTTCAGAAGGTTCAAGATTAAATTTTCCCACGAAATTATTGATAGAAAGACTTACTTCTTTCAGATTATTAAGCTCAAGCTTGTCTCCGTTGACAATTATGGTAGTAGAAAGATCATCAAATTCAAGATTTACCCCTTCGATAGTAGCATTCTTTTCCACAGTTGGTATTCGATTGAAAGATAAAGACAAAGGGATGTTGCGGAAATTATTATCTTTGTTTTCTTCCCCGACCAGCTGATTAAGTTCAGCAGCTATATCTGGTTGTGAATCTTGACCGGCTAATATTTCCGTAACATTATCTTGATAACCCACAATAGCACTCATAAATCCAGAGCTAACATTGTTGTTTTCATTGGCATAGAGCAAGAAAAATAATCCTCCTAACACCATGGTAGCCATAAATATATAAAAACGCAGATGTGACCGATGTCCTCCTTGAGACGCTCCTTGAAACATGAAACCCACTTCTTTTTGAGTATGTTTGACTATATACTCTTATCAATTTCAAAGTGCTATTCGTTAATAAACTTTTTGGTCATGGAAGTTTTATATAGATGTTCAAGAACTAATAGAATATGCCCGAACTGCCAGAAGTCGAAACCATTGTAAGGCAATTGCAAAAGAAAGTATCTGGTAAAGTGATTAAAAAAACAACGGTATATGATAAGATTGTTGATTCCAAGATAAAAAATCTTTCTTCCGCAGCCATAACTAAGATCTGGCGGCGCGCAAAGTACATCATTATGGAATTAAACAACGGCCAATTCATTCTGACTCATCTAGGGATGACCGGACATTTTCATTTTATAGATATAGATGTTAATAAGAAACATGTTGCCCATAATCATGAAAAATTTATGGTTGCTAAACTTGCTTTTTCCGATGGTTCTTTTTTAACTCATAATTCCATCCGTAAATTCGGCCACATGAAATTAGTAAACGAAAAACAGCTGCAGCAAGTGTTAGATAAACACGGGCCGGAACCCCTAGACAACAGTTTTACCCTGCAATCATTTAGGAACATTCTCGCCAGCAAGTCCAGAGCCAACATTAAAACCACGCTCATGAATCAATCGGTTATTGCCGGTATAGGCAACATCTATGCCCAGGAAGCGTTATATTATGCGGGAATTTCGCCATTAAAACTGGCAGGATTACTTTCTTCTTCAGAAACGCAAAAATTATATGTTCATCTGCGTAGGATATTACTGGAAGCCATAGAGCACCACGGAACAACCGTAGATAATTACAGCAACTTGGAAGGCAGAGGCGGGTTCCAGAATTATCTGGCTGTATATCAACAGGAAAAATGTCAAAAAAAACATCCTTTGGAAAAAATAATTATCGGCGGGAGGGGGACAAGCTATTGTACCCGGTGCCAGAGGTAAATAAAAATGGGCTTTAAAGACTTACTCCAGAAACTGAGGAGAGTTTCAGAAAAGAATGATCAAAAATATCCGAATCGTTTCCTGAAATTCTATCATAACAACCAAGGCAGGTTATTAAAAGAGAGGAAATCATTATATCATGAGAAGAAACAAAAAGGCATTTGCGTACGCTGCAGCAAAAATGCTTTGGAAGGAATAATTTTTTGTGAATATCATCAGCAGAAGCAAGTAGGATACAATAAGCAGGCAAGAACAAAATAATTGATATCTCTACTTCCACCTAAAAAATGAAACCAAAAGACCCATTGGATAAACATAAGAAAAAGCGAAAGAAAACAGAAGACGAATGGGAAATAGACCCTAATTCAGATTATCCGGTTCACGAGAGATATACTAAAGAAGAGCTGGTGAAAGAATAAGGAGATATAGTAATTGTGAATTATTTTCGAATATTTGACACACCAGTTATATAAGAAAATTATTGCTGCAGGTTTTTTATTTTGCCAAAATAAAAGGTTCT
>CAYRMP010000110.1:0-3412 GCA_964425545.1 uncultured Methanosarcinales archaeon
GTAATCCCCCATCATACGGCATAAATGTTCATATTGATTCTACAAAGATAGGCAATGGTGCTCCGACTGGAACCTATTTTGAAAATCTGATGATAGCAAACTATTATGGTGAAGTGTTTGACGTTGGTATCGGCTTTACCTCTGCACCAGATTATGATGCTAACAATGAAGGTGGAACATTTATCAATATTGATATTCTTAATGCAGCCAAATATGGTTATAGTTTTGAACATTCTAATTCCTTAAACCATAACATCTATGGCGGATCGGTGTCGGCAAAGGAAGCAGTAATAAATAATATCAACCCTAACCCTTCTGGTTTTCAATGGGGTACCATGGGTGGAAGTTTTCAAATTTTTGGAACGCAAATGAATACACAGCCCGGCGGTTATATATTCAGATTAGGCGCAGCCCATCATTCTATTTCGGTGGTGGGAGCATCTGTCGAAAATTAATCGGGATTATTAACTCCGCCAGTACCTATTACTCAGATGTCAACGTCAATTCAATTCATTGGCGGCACTTACAAACTTGGCGGCGGAACTTCATCAGTTCCTAACATTTATTTTGATGCATCCGCCGTTGGTTCAGTATTATCATTTACTGATGTAAATTTAGCTGGAGTGGGCGACTGGATATTTCCTTCCAGCGGAAGTAAAGTTATTGTGCGCGGGGGAGTTAATAGTGTAGTTAATCTGAAATACAATAATGACGTTTCCATAGATCAATCTGACAATGGTCCTGGCGCCCTTACTTTTAATCCAATTAATTTAGGTAATGGAAAGTTAAAGATTACTGATAGTTCCGGAGGTTTTGACGGATTAGGGTGGATAGGCAGGCAGCGTTTCCAGGAAGGAGATAAGACTCCCTCAGTACAAGGATGGGATTATTTTGAAGCTTATTACACTCAGCCAAGGGAAATAACTGATTTTAAAGACGGTTATCCTGGAAAAGAATTCACTTTGTTTGTTGCAAATGGGAATTTGGTGATTAAAAATGGAGCAATAAGAACTAAAGATTTAAAGGATTTATCCGTTCCGGTTGGTTCATTTATCCGCTTTAGAAAAGCAAGCCCGTCTGTCGGCGGTCCTTTCTGGTGGATTGAAAACATAGAATAAGGACAAAATAATTCTGAGAATTAATTTGAGTTAGAATGGGATCTGAATTATTTAGTTTAGTATTCTGTCAGTTTTCTATCCGCATCATAATGAATGATAGTAGAATTACCTTCTCCTGAAACACTCCGTTCGGTATTGACAAATTTTCCTTCTTTTAGTTTTATGATGCGGCGCTGGAAACTTTTGTAGCTCATCTCTCCGCCGCGTTCTGCGTAGAGAGCATAGATCTCCCCTATTTTCCTGCCGGTCTGTTCACGGATTAAATCCAAAATAGATTTCATATCTTCATCTAAACCTTCCTTGGGCTTGATGTGAAAATCATCCACTTTCTTCAACGCTTCTGCAATATGTGTGGTAGTAATCTTTCGAGAACTTCGCTCCTCAGCCAGATTTCCCGTTTCCCTCATTAAATATAATCCCACGCGGACATCATTAGTTTCTGCGCATTTCTCTACGAGTTCTTTAAACGCTTCTTCTTCCCAACACCCGTCAACAAACCCATAATCACGCCGCTGCTGTAATATTCCGGTAATTTCTGATTCATTGTACGGCCGGAAATATACAAATTCCGGTCCGAGCCTGCTTCTGATACGTTCATCAAGCTCTCCGTAAGTATCTCGATAATTAGTGATAAGAATAATTGATTTTCTGTAAATGTCTTCTAAAATCGAATACAAAAAATCCATCTCTTCCAGTTTATCAATCTCATCAAAGACGAACACGACGCTGTTTTTGTTTAGTTTCTGTTTCATCAATTCCAGCAGTTCACTGGTTTTTTTACTTTGGATGAATTTGTACCCTAAATCTTCACAGATTTTAGTATAAACTTTAAAGGTAGTATTCTCCTTCCAGCAATTCACATAAATAGAAAGCACTTCTCCTGTTTCTTCTTCCAATTCCCTAAGGACGTGCCGGCAGGCAGTAGTTTTACCTATACCTGGAGCGCCATATACAAATAGATTCCTGCCGTTATGTCCCTGCAGCAACGGCCGTATAGCCGTAGCAAAACGCATCTGTTCATTTTCTCGGAACTTCATCACCTTAGGTTGAAAATCATAATCAAGAATGACCGTATCGCGGAAGACTGTTTCCCCGCTGCGCAGCATATCTTTGAATAGAGACATGAAATGGAAAAGTAAGCAGGGGTTTATATGGTTTTTGCGGATGGGGTACAGTATTTTTTCTGAGTGATAATTATTATTCACTTTTTAACTATCTTGAGGATACAGCTACTATACTTCCATAAAACTTAAAAGGACTTTTCAGTAAAACTGATTTATGAAGCTAAAATTAGTAGTTTTTGTTACCTTACTTATAGCTATGCTTTTAGTTCTCACCTCCTGTTCTTTTTTAACGGGCGGCGCAGTAACTGTTGATGCCTGTTCATCTCTTGAAGGAGCAGAAAAAGATAACTGTTATTTTGAATCCCAACAATGTAGTAAAATAAAGAGTACTCAATTCAGGGATACTTGTGTTGCAGAATTAGCAAAGCTGAAGGGAGATGTAAAAGTATGCGATCTTATTGTTACTAGTAAAACTAAAGGATTTTGCCAGCAGCAGATTGCAGTAGAACAAGACAATTTTGAATTATGCAAAGAAATAGGAGATGAATCTTGGCAGGATAATTGTTATTATAAACTAGCTTTAAATCGAAAGGATGCAGGAAAATGTGCTTATATTTCGGAAGTTTCTCAAAACCTTGACTGCGTCAAGAAAATCGCTATAGCCGCTCACGATGCTGGACTCTGCGATCGTTTGAGTAAACAAAATAAAGCTGAATGTCTTTATAAAATAGCCGCGGAAACGCTTAACGCTGATCTTTGCGCTCAATTTGCAGAAGATAAACTAAACTCTGCTTCCTGCTATTTGAAAGTGGCTAAGTTAAGCAATAACAAAGCGCTTTGCAGTAAGATTACTATCAAAGACATTAAGGGAACATGTACTGGTTATTTTAATAATAAGTAAAAGTTAGAAAAAATATTCTTGCTTGAATCTCTTACTTACGAAAGAAGAAAAAATGAACGCACGAGAATTTGGATTAAAATCAGGATTAGAGTTATTTGAAGGAAATTATTGCGCCGCAATGTCAAGATTACACTTGGCAGGCTACACCCCTTGGAGTACCGAAGATATCATGGATGCTCGTAATGCCGTTACTGCAGAACATCCTCGCTGGAATAATTACATTGATACCGATTTCGGCATAGTCGGAACAAAGGAAAAAATCTATCTTGCTCCTCATTCTGCGAGATTACGCGTAGTTACGCCTCAAACAGTATTGACAAATGGCGGGC
>CAYRMP010000111.1:0-3353 GCA_964425545.1 uncultured Methanosarcinales archaeon
TGGGAGATGTTTTATAAGATTTACGTTGTGATTGTGGAAAGATTATTTTTTACAAGAAAATTCATCCGAACAATAACTACAACTCTAAATGTATCTTACTTCGTATTCTGGGGCAGCAGGAATTGGAAGAGCTGCAAGATTAAACTTGTTTGAATTAATGTAATCTCTTGATACTCTTAATCCCAAACCACTGGGCCAATCATGGGTTAGCACTACTGCTCCAGGCTTTATGTTTTGAGGTGATCGAGGGTAATTAACTTCCGCCCAATAATAAGTAGAATAACCCATGTCTTTCAATAAAGAAGCTAATTCTTGTTTATGTTGTCGGCTGCCGATGGGAACTAATTTTCCGTTTTTGATGCGAGCGGTACTGCCATTATCGCCAAAAGGAAAACGAAATAATAGTGGCGCAGTTTTTCCACATTGCGCATATGCCTTCTCAATCAATTCTCTGGTTCTTTCAATCTGTTCTTTAGCCTTGTTGATGCTTTGAAAAGAAAACCAGGGGTGCGTATAAGAATGATTACCTATCTCATGGCCATGTTCTATTGCATATCTAGCTGATTCCAAGCCATTCATAGTGGGGAAATTAACTTTCATGTTTTCTCCGATGAGGAAGAAAGTTGCTTTTGCTTGATCTCCGAGAATATCAACAATATCTTTCATTTTAGGTGAGGGGCCATCATCTATGGTTAAGTATATTGTAGTAAGAACATTACTTTGACCAATTGCTTCTTTTTCAGATAATAACAGCGCACTTAATCCAGTTAACAATTGGCGTCGATTCATAACGGCAACTATTCAACAAGGGTTTATAATCATTATTGAGATATAGAAGTCTTATCTGCTAGAAACATAAGAATTAAAGATAAGTGCCCCGGCCGGGATTCGAACCCGGGTCACCGCCTCGAAAGGGCAGTATGATAGTCCGGAAAGTGTCGATAAATCCAATTGGGTTTATCGTCTACACCACCGGGGCGATACTTTGGCAAAACAAGACGTGCTTTAAAAAGATTTCTGAACTAACTATAGATGAACAACAAATCATCAACAATATCTTGATCAATCTTTTTGTCACTGCCGATGCATCCCCCTTCCTTTAAAAGTGTGTAAGGCACCAGTTCGGCCTGAAAATACATGATACTTTCTGGATCGTTGACGTGTCCAAAACCCAAGGTGTGCAGTATCTCATGAATCTCAACGGTAGGATGTCCGCAGCTGCCGATGTAAAAGCCGGAAGCACCATGGCCAGAAGTTTCTGCAAATCCTGCTAAACCTACTAAATCTATAGTTGCTTTTTTGATGGTAAAACCTTCATAGTTAGTCATTTTAGCCACGCCGGCTTCATGAGCGCAAATCCCTTCATATTCGTAAATAACCCCTTCTTCTCTGCGGATATCTATTTTTTTCTGATAACAGTCTTTGATATATTTACAAGTAAGTTCGATGTTAGCATTTTCCTGTACTTGCTGGAAACGCACGACATCATTAGTTGTATCCTGAATCTGTTCAAAAGCCCGTTGGATCTTTCTGGTTTCATAACTGCCGCAATCTTCTTCATTCATAATCTGGTAAGTGATGGGCATGCTTTCCCACTGCACCATTTTCTTCTGATAGAGCGCCAAATCCCGTTCAGTTATTTCTTTGCTCACTAATAATTCTTTTCCATAATCAAAACATTGGCAGGAAAATGTTTCACTGGTTTTGTTATATTTTAGTTCGGACTGCTCCCCGCTCCGCACGAAGTAGCAGAACTCTTGGCAATAATTCATGGTAACATTATCTGGTTTGGGGATGCTTTCTTTAATAGGTGTTTCTGCTGGTGTTATCACCTCGATATTCAATGAAGACGTTTCTTTTACTGCGCACCCGTAAACCAGAAACAGGGAAATGATGATAATTATTGCTTTTTTCATGATTTTATGATGTTTATCATAGTGTATTTAAATTTTAAGATAATTCACTTTCAACGCATAAATCAGGATTATCCGCCCGCACCATCGGATTCAAACCTTAGTCTGGTAAAAAGGAAGATTGTCTTTAGCTAAGAAGGTTCTCAAGCATTCTAAGATGTCATCATCTTCCCGCAAGGAAGTGGTACGTATTCTTTTTCTGGGCATATCGCTTCCTTTGTTGTTGTTGAGATTAAACTTTTTTTCAAGTACGTTCTTAAATAATTCTTTTCCAGAGTTGCATTCGCCATAACAAAACATGTTTATTGTTGGCAGGAGCGTGTTTCCTAATAATGCCGTGGCTTTATCATTATCTTCCATGAAGTTTTCTCCATCCGAATAATAGAACAGATAAATATTCCATTCTTCGGGAGAATAATCTTTCTGTATTATTTCAATTGTTTTTTCGAATGCCGATGAGGTTTGTGTTCCTCCCGCCAGCCGAGTGCCATAAAAAACTGGGCCTTCTACCTCGTAAGCATTGGTGGTGTGCACTATGAATTTTTCTTCAAGGTTGTCATAATATCTCCCAATTATTCTCTGCAGCCAAGAATTAGTCATTCTGCATAAGCGTCGTTCTTCATCGCCCATGGATCCGGAAACATCAAGTAAATAAAAAAGAACTGCACTAGATTGCAGATTCGGCTGATAAGAAGCAGCCCGATAACGAAAATCTCTGGTAACAGGAATAACCGCATCGCCAGGTTGATATTCTCCAGAAGAGACCATTCTTTTCAAAGCTTCTTTGTAAGTTCTTTTGAAATGACGATTCACTCCATGTTCAGCAATTGATTTGTAAACGGGTTTTTGGGTATGAAGGGCATGGTTTCCTTTTGGTTCGAGGTATGGCAATCCTAATTCTTTCATCAGTAAATCATCTAATTCTTGGACGGAAATCTCAATATCCATCAGATCTCCGCTGTCTTGATCATTGCTGCCTTTAGTTCCTCTTCGGCTGGAATTAGGATCAATTATGTCGCCAATTTCTCCATCGCCCTGACCGACCCCGCCCGCATTTTTACCATATCTAAATCGGGGGATGGTAATGATTGGAACAGGAATACGTATTGTTTCATTTCCTTTTTTTCCGATAAGCTCTTCTCTAGAAATGTATTTTTTTAAGTTTTCTTTTTTCTCGATATGTCCTTTAATAATATGCTTAAAACGTGCAGCATCACTAGTAATTTTACCTATAGGCATGTTTATTTAGGTAATAAAAAGCATAATATAAATATTTAGTATTTATGGTATGGTGGGCTTGTCCGAAAAGCCGCCCGCCTGGCCAAGAAGAAGACGAGAGAATGTTCATTTTAATCAAAAATTAAGTCCTATCCTTTCGAATGTTAATGGTGAGGATAGTTCGAGTCTCAGGGCGGCTTTTTCCTCCATTCTGGGCAGGAC
>CAYRMP010000112.1:0-3282 GCA_964425545.1 uncultured Methanosarcinales archaeon
ATGGTGAGGATAGTTCGAGTCTCAGGGCGGCTTTTTCCTCCATTCTGGGCAGGACTGGTATCGTAATAAGTGCCATATGGGCCATTTTTACGGAAATATAATTCGCCGGCTATACATTTATAAATTTTTTAGGGTATTTATAAGAAATGTTCTCTTTTACCTACATTGACACCAGTAAAGCCCTTACGGAAGCAGTTGCGGAATGGCAGCAAGCTGCTGAGTTAGCGATAGATTTGGAATGTGAAAATAATCTTCATCATTATGGGGCGTATATTTCACTTATCCAGATATCTACCAAAAATAAGAACTGGATAGTTGACGTACTGAAATTAGGCGAAATAAAGCCATTAATTGAAATTCTTGAGAACCCAGCCGTCCAGAAAATATTCCATGACGTCAGTTTTGATTTTCGCATTCTTCAAGACCAGTTTTCTTGCCATCCTAGGAATGTTTTTGACACTCATATTGCTGCTTTATTCCTGGGAAAAGAACATCTTGGCTTAGGCGATTTGTTGAAAGAATATTTTAATGTAGAAAAAGAAAGTAAATATCAGATGGCGGATTGGACGAAACGGCCGCTAAATACAGAAATGCTGGCTTACGCAGTGAAAGATGCGGCCCATCTAATTCTACTGCGTGATCTTCTTGTCAAAGAGTTATGTCAGAAGGGAAGATGGAGTTGGGTGGAAGAGGAGTTTGCAGAATTAGAAGAAGCGGACTTTACTTATAAAACCCAGACCTTCTTGGGTGTGCGGGGAGTACGAACATTTACGCCAGAACAACTGGGTATTTTCCGTGAATTGTTTCTTCTCAGAGAACAATTGGCAAAAAAGGTTAATCGGCCGGTCCATTTCGTCATTCGTAACGAACATCTAAAGCAGTTTTCTCTGCATCCTCCGCAATGGGATAAATTACGAGGCGTGCATCCTATTGTGCGCAGTCAAGCCGCTTTATTTTCTAAAGCAGTGGAACTAGGAAAGAAAGAACCTTTTTTTATTCCCGTTCCAGAAAAGAGAAGATTATCGCAGCTTCAAAAAGAGCAGCTGGAAAAATTGACCGAACTGCAGCATACTTTAGCTCAAAAAAATAATTTGAAAGGCCATTTGATCATGAATAAAGAACAAATGATTATAATGGTGCTTTCCGGAAGATTTGATTGTCTGCGTAATTGGCAGAGAAAGTTAGTAGAAGAATCTGGATTTAAATTGTGATTTTTTTCTTATAAGCTAAGATTTCATTTGAAAGAATTCTATTACTCCCTTTTTAGTTTAACCTTACTTTAGTTGAGGACAATAGTTTCGCATATTAGTTTAGCCTCAACTAAAGTTTGAAAGACCCGTATTATTTATGCGTTATATAGGTCTTTCATTACTTTTTACTAGAATATGTTATTTCTTTTGCTTTCTTAAGTAATGTTTTTCCTTTTTGGTTTAAAGCATAGAACCGGTAGTTTCTATCATCTGGATTAGTACATTTAACTGCATCAATGTCTTCAAGCTCTTTTATTGTTCTTGATACGTGTGATTTATACATGCCTGTTTCCTTTTGAATTTGAGCAGGTATTGCCTTTCCATACTTTACTATGGATTCCATGACTCTTAACCTGTTCTTACTTCGGAGAACATATGAAACTTCATTCTTTTTAGCCATGCTCCTAATTAAACAATATTCGTATTTAATCAGCTATTACCTAATGAGTTACCATTTGAGTTACCAAAGATTTATAAATAGTTCACTACCTGGGAGTAGGATATGGCTCAAACTAAGAACTGGATGATTTTTGTTTTTGTTGTACTTCCAATTACATATCTAATTTTAAGCTATTATTTCCGCGCTTCATTCTTTGTACTTCTAAGCGTTTATGGTATTTTAGTGTTGCTACATTTGTTTTTCCAAATGTTCTATGCTTGGATCAACAATAAAACCTTGCAGTACAAAATATCAAAAGACTATCTACCTACTGTTTCCGTAGTAGTTCCGACTTACAATGAAAGTCACAAAGAATTAAAGGAATGCCTTTTCAGCATTGGAAAACAAAATTATCCTAAATTTGATGTTTATGTGGTAGATGATGGTACTGAAAATAATTGGAGTGAAATTGCTTCCAAAGAGTTTAAGAAAAATTTTCCCAAAATTCCAATTTATTACCATAAGCTTCCAAACAATCAGGGAAAACGATTTGCTCAAAAATGGGCTTTTGATAAAATCAATACTGAAGTCGTAGTTACTATTGACAGTGATACTGTACTTCAGCCAGATACCATCTATGAATTAACCAGACCTTTCTATGATTTAAGTGTCGGGGCAACAACCGGGAATGTCCGTGCAAAGAATAGATGTAAGAATATCTTAACCCAGCTTATTGACATTCGTTACTGGATGGCCTTCAACCAAGAGCGTGCATCCCAAAGCCTATTTGGAGTAACAATGTGTGTTTCAGGGGTTCTGGGTGCATACCGAACATCAATCATTAAGAAAGTCAAAGAACGATATATTGCTCAGAGATTCTTAGGACATCAATGCCATTTTGGAGATGACCGACACTTAACCAACTTAGTCTTAAACGAAGGGTATAATACTTACTATGTTCCCAATGCCAAAGCAGATACAACTGTTCCTGAAGGTATTTGGAAGTGGCTTAAACAACAGTTACGCTGGAATAAATCATTCTATCGGGAAATTCTTTGGAATCTTCCTTCAATAAAAAAACATTCATTATATATGGTAATTGAGTTGGCTTACCAAGCAATTATTCCTTTTTTCCTTTTGCTTAATTTAATTTTATATTTAATTAAGGGGATTACTGTAGACTCGCGATGGATTCTACTTTACTTTGTGATAATGGTCATTATTTCTCTGGTAAGGATTCTCTACCCACTATACAAGACTAGAGATGCTAGTTTTACGATGTTTCCAATTTATGCACTAATGCACATTTTTTTACTGCTCCCGGTGAGACTAATTGCTTTGGCAACTTTGGGTTTTAATGGATGGGGAACGAGATAATTTTATACTTCAAATCTCTCTTAAATTTAATCTAGGTCTATTAGAAATAAAAGCGCCATCGCCCGGACTTTCACGGCAATATCTAATCGTCGCGGCGGGTTACGTGTAACCAGCCCATTCGCCTAAGATATTGGCCATTCGAACCGGGAATCCCAGAGGGACAGGTTCTCTTTAGTTTCTCATCACTGCGATGAAGCATTTGCGTACATCGACAGTTTTGATTAACCTTTTTTAAAAAGGTTATTCAAGACCTGCGCAATACCGGGTTATGCGACG
>CAYRMP010000113.1:0-3227 GCA_964425545.1 uncultured Methanosarcinales archaeon
CTCAGAAATACAGCCTCTATTCCTTGCAATCCGGACAAGGATGGAATGTTGATCCTTTCCCATTAAAAGATAAAGTTATTGAGCTGGGGCCCGGAGAATCGCATACTACTACTGTTAGAGCAAAAGCACTTCAAGATTTGCCGCCAGGAATTTATTTTGTACATCTTACTATCCAAAGCGACTTGGGAGAAGAGTATACCGAAGAGCTAAAAATCTATCTTAAAGCTAAAGACCCGCTGGATTATCTTCCAGCTATTCGAGTAACCACGGATATGAATGAAAAAATAAATCCTAAAGAGCCATTAGCAATAAAATTATTTTTGGAGAACAGAAACCCGCTTAATTTAACAGATTTGAAAATAAGAATTGAAACAGAGATTCCAGAATTCCAAAAAGAAGTATTTGTTGAACTTCCCCCGCAAGGTAAGAAAACAGTGGAATTCAGCATTGTGCCAAATCCTTACACTCAGCCTAAAGAATACACATTATTCTTCGTCTTTGAAAGCAAAGGCGAAGCAGTTAAAGTCATAGAACAAAAAATAGAAGTGTTGTCGTTATTGCCTCCGTTTGAAGTTACGCCCGCGGAAGAGAGAGTATATCTTAAGAAATTCAGGACTTTAACTGTAAAAAACACAGGAAATGTAGATAATACTCAAATTGTTAAAGATCCCGTTTCTTTATGGATGCTTCCCATAATTCGCAGCGAAGGCAAAAGTGAAGTTATAGATGGACAACGTTACCTTACCTGGGAAGTAAAATTGGGCTCCAGCGAATCAATAAATATTCCTGTTGTTATAAACTACCGCATCTTTGTGTACGCACTGCTGGCATTACTTTTGTTTGCCGGTTTCTACTGGTATGTACAATCACCGGTAAGTCTCACTAAAACTGCAGTCACCACGCGCGGAGATGAAGGAACTTTATCAGAAATAAAAATAACTCTTGAATTAAGAAATCATTCCAAAAAACCAATCAAGAATGTTGCCGTGACTGACATTGTACCCAGCATCGCCAACGTCGATAAAAGTTTAGAATTAGGAACTCTTAAGCCGCAGGAAACAAAATATTCCAAAAACGGAACCAAAGTTATCTGGTCTTTAGCGGAATTGGATGCTCATGAACATAGACTTATTACTTACAAGATAAAAGCAAAATTAAACATCTTAGGAACGTTCAGTCTTCCGCGCGCAGAAACAGAATTTGAGCGCAAGAAGGGCCAGCGTAGAAAAGCATATTCCAACATATTTAGAATAGGCGAATAACTAGTATAGAACATAAAAACATTTATATATTAGTTTCTTCCTTTAAAGAGTCAATTTAAACACATATTCAAGGGTGACAATAAAAAACAAGAGGGTGTGAACATGAAAGACTTTTTTTTACAATTAAAGGAAAAATTTATGCGTCCTGCTGAAGAACAAGAGGAAGTAACCCAGGGCGAGAATTATGTTGAATTAGAAACTGGAGCTCCAAAGGAAGACAAAGCTAAAGTATTGGTTCGCCCATTTGTAATGGAAGAATTTGAAGATATTAAATCAATTCTTGACGTTTTACGTGAAGGAACAACTATCGCTTTGATTAACATCAAACCTTTGCGAGAAAAGGATTTAATTGAGCTTAAAAGAGCAATCTCTAAGCTGCGAAAGACTTGTGAAGCTATTGAAGGAGATGTGGCAGGTTTCGGTGAAGATTATGTGGTTGCTGTACCGTATTTTGCGAAGATTCACCGCAATGCTCCTTTCCCGGCAGAACAGCAGGAATAAATTTTTTATCTTTAATTCTATCTTAGCAACATGCGAGGTTAAGGTGCCTGCTTCTTGGCTTAATATTTTCAACTCCTACATTACGAGGTATTGAAAATGATTAATTCAAGGACTGCAGAATTACTCGGTGCACATTGTGGTGATGGAACATTGTACAAGACAAATTGGTCTATTGTCTGGGAATTACGTGGCGACTTAACTGAAAAAAGATATTACACCGATAATATTTGTCCTCTCTTGAAAGAACTGTTCGACCTTAAAATTATTTTAAAGTTCAGAAGCGGTGGAGCCAATGGTTGTTGGGGTGTCCAAACCTCAAATAATAAAATAACTTCATTCTTTTTAAATCATGGCTTTAATCCAGGCACAAAAACATATACTGTTTCTGTGCCCCCACCTATTTCAAGTTCAACGATTGATGTAAAGCAAGCGTTTGTAAGAGGTTTATTTGATACCGATGGTTGTTTAAGATTTGGAAAAATTAATAAGAGAAAGAAACACGAATATCCTCGAATTGAATTTGGATTTGCGTCAAAATCCTTGAGAGATGGTTTGGGGTTATTGTTGGATGAGCTTGGGTTTAGGTCATTTATTTGGGAAGATAAAACTATCTATAAAGTTTGCATCTCTGGAAAAAGTATGCTAGAAAAATGGATGAGTGAAATTCAGCCAAAGAATACAAAACATTTAAAAAAGTACGACTTTTGGAAGGATAATGGCTTTTATTTGCCAGAAACACGCCATGTGCCACGGTCGCATAATCCGGTATTGCGCTGATTCGTTTGAGTCGCGTGTCTCTACGAAGCGTAAGATTGCTATGGACTATCTGTCCTTCAGATTTCCGTCAATACCGAACAAACATCCAGTCCCTTTGGGATTCCCGGTTCAAATCCGGGCCGTGGCGCTTTTTATTTTTTTATATGTGGTACAAATTGTCGCTATATATTATATGATAATAAGAAGCAATATCAAAATTATTTGATAGTTAATTGATGCGAAGAAAAAATGTCATTCCATAAGCAATCTATAGAATAAGGAGAGGAAATATTGACATAAAGGTAAAACATTTTATTAAACGATTATTTCTTGACTTGCTCTACTACTTCTATCTCTGGCATAGCAAAACGATAAGTAGTATCATGAACAAGAAGTGTTAGCTTGTCTGGTCTTATAGCGTTATAAACACGTGAGCGCCAACTATAAAATTCACTCATGCCTTTAGATTCTCTATCCTCATTAAACATTTTTGTCAAAATACTTCCAGTACTTGGAGGATGCAATATTTCTTCTGACAACGGCCATGGTCCTCCTGGTTCTTCATATCCGACTTGAGAATTTTCTTTAAGTTGGACGAATAAGAAAGCATACTTCCCTTGTTTTAAAAGATCGTATTTAAAGGCATCGTTAAGACGATACTGTATACTAAACGGATGATATAAATATAAGTACATCTTTCTCTTCTTT
>CAYRMP010000114.1:0-3211 GCA_964425545.1 uncultured Methanosarcinales archaeon
GGGAGGATTTCGGTGCTTTAAGATGGAAAATGGATTGAAAACGATAAAGGATTTGTTTGATGGAACTAAAATTTTCAAAGTTCCAATATACCAGAGAGCATATTCCTGGAATGAAAAACAACTTAATGACTTTATTGACGATATCAAGAACCAAAAACTAGGCAGAACATATTTCTTAGGCACAATCCTTTTAGAGACAGCAGAAAACGAAGGGGACTTTAGAGGAATCGATATCGTCGATGGTCAACAAAGAATGACCACTATGGTTGTTTTCATGAAAGTTCTTTTAGAGTTATTGAAGAAGCACGATCAAGATGTAGAAATTCTCGAAGAAACATACATCAAATACAAAAATAGATTTAAACTAAAACTCCAAGACGAGGATGCAGAGTTCTTCCAAACATACATTCTCGAAAATGCATCGAATCCTGAAATTCTAATCACAAGACCATCACAACAAAAACTGCTGTTCGCAAAAGAATATTTCGAGGGAAAATTATCAAATCTATCGCTTGCTCAGTTATTGGAGATTAAAGAAAAAATCAATAAAACAAAATTATTGACATATAGTGTAGAGGATAATGCCGAAGCAACACTGATATTTGAGACGACAAACGATAGAGGCAAGCCGCTTACCAATTTAGAAAAGATAAAGAGTTTCTTGATGTACAAATGTTATCTTGCCAGCGAAGAATCTATTGACATCCTAAAAAGCATCTACAAAAGATTTAGCGATATTTACAGCATAATCGAATTCATCAACATAGACAACGAAGACAACATCCTACAATACCATTTCGTAGCTTACGAAAACTGGGGCAGCAAAAGAGATTATCAAGAATATGTACAGATGATCAAATCTCACATAAATCAGCTACTGCTTGACAAGAAAGATGCAGAGGTTGTCAAGTATATAGAAAATTACACCACCAAACTCAGAGAAGTATTCTATACAATAAACGAGATTCAAAAAGACTCAAAAATTCGGTCTTTACGAGAGATTTTCTTACTTGAGAGAATAGGCGTCACATTCTATCCGCTTCTCATTAAAGCACATCAGCTGGATACGACTGATGAGAAAAAAGATTTTGAGGAAATAGTGAAGCTACTTGAAATATTTAGTTTTAGAGTTCTTGGCATGAAGGCAAAGAGAGCAAGCGATCTCGACAGTGCAATCAATATTATAGTGAGAGAGTTTAGAGGAGATTTTAAACAATTAAAACTTCAGATTGTTGAGAAAATAATTGAACACTGCAACGATGCACGATTCAAAGAAAAGCTGAACTCCACTGATTTCTATAATGAATTTCCGAGCGATAGAGTGTACCTCTTCTGGAAGTACGAAAATTATCTCAGGGAACTAAATGGGTACTCGCCTATGTCAGAAGAAGAATATTCATCTGATGACAGCAGATTCCAGCTTACAATAGAGCACATCGCACCACAAAATCCAGAAGAAGAAAAGAACAGAATAGTCATGACAGCTGATTGTAAAGTGCCAAATTACAATAGTGATGAATTCAAAGAAACTTATCTTCATAGCGTTGGAAATCTGACCTTTGACCCAAGATCAGCAAATTCTAGCAAAGGACGAAAGCCAATAGAAGAGAAAAATAGCAAATACTTTCGCAGAGCTCCATTTATGACTCAAAATGAGTTAGAGGATTTTCTTGAAGGCGGAGCGTGGAGTGTTGAATCAATAAATAAACGAAAGGAAAAAATAATTAACTTTGCATTAAGGATGTGGGATCCTGTAAAAATCGTTGGAATAGAGTCGTACAATGATTTCATTGAAAATAAGGAGAAGAATCACAATAATTCTCACAAAGAAGAATATACTGAAGAGTATGTGAGAACCCGTATGAGCGGAGAAGCTTATGCACTCCTTCAAGAATTTAGACGACAACTCGGTACAGTAACAGATTATGAAGAAAAGATAAACAAGCATTTCATTGGTTTCAAAAATCACAAATATTATTTCGGAGTCTTACATTGGAGACAAAAATACCTTTTCTTGAGCATACCTGATTTCGATAAGGCAAAAATAATCGCAGACGACCCTAATGTTGAATATTTCCCAGATTACGGAGAACTCATCATCAAAATGTACTCGAAAAAAGACATTGAAAAATATTTACATCTGGTAAAAGACTCAGAGAGATATAGGGGGAGTGGGAATTAAGATGGCTACATTCTCTCATTCCAGAATCAGCACTTTTGAACAATGCAAGTACAAGTATAAACTTCAGTACATCGATAAAGTAAAAGTAGATATTCCTACTACCATTGAAGCATTCATGGGTGATCTGGTTCACAGAACACTTGAGAAGCTTTACAGCGAGTTACAATACCAGAAAACCAATACGCTGCAAGAACTTTTAAGATTCTTTAATGATGTATGGCAAACAGAATGGTCTGAAGATATCTTAATTGCTAAGAAAGACCTGACTGCGGACAATTACAGAAAAATGGGAGAGGCATACATCTCAATGTTTTATGAAAGATACCATCCATTTGATCAAATGACAATCCTCGGTTTAGAAACAGAAGAAAGAATGACTCTTTCCGACGGAAATCAATATCATGTTCGCATTGACAAACTTTGCTGCAAAGGAGACACATACTATGTCTGCGATTACAAAACAAATAATCGCATGAAGAACAATGATGATGCTGATGGCGACAGACAATTAGCAATGTATTCCATATGGGTTAAGGACAAATTCAAAGATGCAAAGAAAGTCGTTCTGCTCTGGCACATGCTCGCATTCGATAAAGAAGTGACTTCTGAAAGAACCGAAGAACAACTCGAAAAGCTGCATCAAGAAGTTGTGCAAACAATCAAAGAGATTGAAGAATGCAAAGCATGGCCTACTCACGTCACAGCTCTATGCGATTACTGCATTTTCAAATCAATCTGTCCGTCCTTTAAGCATGAACTCGAACTTGAACAAAAATCCGTCAAAGAATTCAAAGCAGACGATGGTGTCAAGATGGTTGATGAACTTGCAGAGATTGAACTGCAAGAGAAAGAGCTGAGCCAAAGAAAAGAAGAGATAAAATCAGATTTGATATTGCTCGCACAACAGAAAGAGATTGACATTGTCTATGGCTCAAATAAGAAAGCATCAGTTAAACCATATCTGAAAGTTGTTTACCCAGAGAACAAGATTGCCTTTATAAGACTCCTAAGAGAGAAGGGACTTTATGA
>CAYRMP010000115.1:0-3205 GCA_964425545.1 uncultured Methanosarcinales archaeon
GAAAACACAAAGCTTCGCCATTAGAGGCTTGGCACAAGGAAGATAGAATCTTCGATCAAGAGAAAGTAAAAAAAATATTTTCTAAAATCAAGAATGAAAAGGAAGCAGTAATTCAAGAGGTAAATAAATCTGTCCGCAACCAATCGCCGCCTACACCATTCAACTTAACTGACTTGCAAACAGAATCGTATGCCTTATTCAAAATCACACCAAAAGAAACCCTAGCTATTGCCCAAAGCCTATATCTGGCTGGAGTTACTTCTTATCCCAGAACTTCTTCTCAGCAGCTTGATCCTAAGTTAGGATTCAAAAAAATTTTGACTGATCTGGCAAAACAACCTTATTATCAAAAATTAGTTCAGGAACTGCTCAAAGAAAAAGAATTGAAACCTAACAATGGAAGCAAAACCGATCCTGCGCATCCGGCCATCTATCCCACCGGGCATGTGCCTGGAAATCTTAAACCGCGAGATCAGAAAGTTTATGATTTAATAGTCAAGAGATTCATGGCTACTTTTGCTCAACCAGCAGTAAGGGAGACCATGACTGTTTTATTCGACGTCAAAGGAGAACCGTTCTTAACTAAAGGGACCAGAACTTTGGAAGAGAACTGGCACAAGTTCTACAAACCTTACCTGAAAGTAGAAGACATCACTCTTCCGGAAATGAAAAAAGATGAAATCGCTCATATCACTAAAATAGAAAAACATGACGAAGAAACTCAGCCTCCGGCAAGATACAACCAATCATCCATCATCAAAGAATTAGAAAAGCGTAACCTTGGTACAAAAGCGACCAGAGCTGAAATTTTAGATACTTTATTCAGACGCGGATATGTGGAAGGAGTAAAAATTACGGTTACTCAATTAGGTATGGAAACAGATAAGATTTTAGTAAAATATGCTCATACTATCATCGATGAAAAACTTACTGCTGATTTTGAAGAGGACATGGAAAAAATCCGTGAAGGGAAACAAAAACCAGAAACAGTATTAGAAAAAGCTAAAAAATTCCTTACCGCCTTGCTGACTGATTTCAAGAAAAAAGAAAAATTAATTGGTAAAGAGATACTTGTATCCATCCGGGAAACTTCTGATGCCGCTAATTTTATGGGGCATTGTCCTAATTGCAAAGACGGAAAATTAATGGTCAGAAGAGGGAAATTCGGCCGCTTTATCGGCTGCGATAAATATCCCGACTGTAAAACTCTTTTCAATATTCCAAAATCAGGACCGATCAAATTCACCGGCAACATGGATGAAAAAAGCAAAAATCCAGTGGTCGAAGTGGGTTCAGGCAGAAGCCGAAGAACAGTAAGCCTGCAGCAGCATGAAGATCAAAGTAAAACGCACAAAAAGAAATATTCTGAAGAAGGCATGACTTGTCCAACCTGTAAAGAAGGAAAAATGATTTTGCGGAAGAGTTTCTACGGTGAATTTTTAGGCTGCGACCACTATCCGAAATGCCAGACCATGATGAAGATTCACGAAGGAAAAGTCGATGTCAAGAATCCGGTGGTAAAAAATCCAGTAGTAAAGAATGCTGCCCAGCCGGAAGTAAAAAGTGATAAGAAAGTTGATGAGAAGAGTGCTGATAAGGAAGTAAAGAGGAAAAAAGGTTAAGAGAACCAAAAATAATTCCCCAAACTATTTCTTATCCTGCTCTACTCGCAATGGCGCAAATAATTTTTTCTATCAACGCTGTTTAGTTCATTTTCAATAAAATCTTCAATAATCTTGTATTCTTTTTCGCCATAATGATAAAATTTTCTTAAATATTTAAGGGAATAACAATCTGCCTCTTCCTGACTCCAGTTAATAAAATCGTTATTCAAATGGCCTAATCTGATATGTCCCAATTCATGGAAAAATACAAAATTTTGAGCTTCAGGTTTTACTTTCTTTCTTAACCATTTTGGGTTATAACTAATATAATAAGTATCAGTTTCTTCATCCCAGCTGGTTTCTGCTTTCGCAACATCGTAAGTTTCTTCAATGATTATTGGTTTGCCGTTGTTATCATTGAAGGGGGTGTTGATCGGAATGGTTATCCTGTATTCACAGCTCGCAGTAAGAACCAATGCTAAGAGAGTATTTTGTTTCATCATAAGTATTTATCTGAAGTGCCCATTTATTTATTTATTTTATGTAGCGTAATACCTTAGAGAACGCCACTGTCCCGCTTAACACTATTTACATAATGATATTTCGTACCGGGAATTCGGCCTTCAACACTTCTAATAAACAAAAATAACTTTGACATAACATGATCTAACTTTTTGGATAAACTATCAAACTCTTTAAAGGTGAGAAAGCCTAAGTCTTTTGACAACACTAACAATACTTCAATCTCTTTCCCTGAGCCAAAGCTATAATTTAGAAATTGAAGAAACTCCTTCTTGCTCCTACGCGAAGATCCTTCCGCAATATTAAGAGGAATGGAAACAACAGCTCTCCGCAACTGCGAAGTAAGATTGCGTTGTTCCGATTCAGGAAACTTTTCTGTAGCCTTATAGATATCTAGAACGAATTGGTGGGCTAAATCATAAACGTGTAATTTTCTATAATCAAGGGGCATAGACTCATTCAAAAGCACTCATTAATATTATTTGTGGTGTTCCACCTTATAGTGAGCTGGAAAGGAAGTAAAGAAGAAATAAATTTGTTGAGAGATATAAATTGATTCTAACTATACAAATCTGCTAATTTATCCCATTGTTTTTGATTTTCAATATCCCCATCAGTTTGATATACCATATCAGTTGGAGGTTCAGGGATATTTATTCTTCTTTTAGGTTCTTCGTGAGGTAAATAATAAACTGGTTCTTTATTTTTAGCAACATAGACTACCATACCACCAAAAAGAGAGAGGACGCTATTTAAATATTATGCAATGGAAAATGAACGACGCTCCCGCTACTTTTCAATTACCAATCAGAAAAAAATTAGAAAAAAGGACGAAAATTAATTCGTCCTAATTTGTAAATTTATCAAAAGTGAATAAATTCACTTAAGATAAAATAATGAAAACCATATGTAGATTAAGGATACACACAATTTATGGACGTTAGTAAGTGCATGCTGAGCACCTCGCCGAAGCTTGGTGCGTACACATCACTTCTATCAAACGGCTGTTATTGCCGTGTCCTAAGGTGTCTCTTTTCAAGGTGCGCTTCGTGCTTAGATGCATTCAGCACTTATCACTT
>CAYRMP010000116.1:0-3198 GCA_964425545.1 uncultured Methanosarcinales archaeon
TGTTTTACCCATAATATGCTTGTAAGGGGTTGTTGATGGAACTTGCAACTAAGCTGGTTGTAAGAGCTAATATGAAACCCTGTGCTTCACAGGTCACTAACAGCCTCGCTAAATCGATGTTTCACGTCGATGGTCGGCGTTCCCCGTAACTTTCTGTTAAGAAAGTGTTGTATAGCAACATTAGGAACGCCAGTGACTTTATCACGAACCGCAGTGACTTGAGGGACTTCCCCCCTTGCCGACGTGAATATAGTTTTGGAATACGCTCGGAGAAGGTTAGTGACCGGGGGTTTCATATTAGCCGGTTGTAAAACGAAATATTTATATAGTTCTATTATGTAACGTATGTTACAAAATGAAACCGAAAGTTACAAAAAAGTACCTTGGGCTGCTTGTTCAAAGCTCCAGACAGAGAGTTTTAGAAGTTCTGTTTCAAAATCCTGAAATTGAATTCAGTCTCTCCGATTTAGCAAAAGAAGCAGGAGTAGCAAAGCCACATATAGGTGAAATTCTCCAAGAATTAGAAGGATTGAGATTCATAAGCATAACCAAGCTCACTAAAATTTGGCGAATAAAAGCAAATCAGCAGCATTGGAATTTTGTGAAAAGTAAGATCCTATATAACCTTAACTTTATTTATCAAAGCGGGTTAGTTGAATATCTTAATGAATATTTTAGTAACCCGAAAGCAATCGTTCTTTTTGGAAGCTTCGGGCGCGGAGAAGATGTGTCTAGCTCTGACATAGATATTGCCATTGAGACTGATGATATAGAAGAATATAAAACCATAGGGTTGCGGGAATTGATAGATTTTGAAAAAGAAATTAAGCGCAGTATCCAAATCCATCTCTTTAACAGGAAGAATGTTGATCTTCATGTTTTCAACAATATTGCTAATGGAATCGTGTTGCTAGGATTCTTGGACGTAAAGCCATGAAAAAAGAAATAATAGAATTATTAGTAAAAACAGATCAGCTTCGCAGGCGCTCGCTGGATAAGGAAAGAGTCAAATCGATGCTCGAGTCAGCAATGACGAACATGAGTATTGTTAAAACTGTAACTTTGACTGAGCAAAGTGCGATCCTTATCTTCCGAGAAACCTATGAATCAGTCAGGCAGCTTGGAGATGCTCTCTGGTGGACGCTAGGGTATGAGCCACGAAATCATGAGGTAAGCATGGAAGCATTAAAAGAAACAGATATTACTGAAAAAGTCAGATTACATCATCTTAGCCGTTTTAAAACAATACGCAATGATGCTAATTATCGTGGCTTTAAAGTAACAGTTGCACAAGCTAAGGAGATAGTAGAATTTTGGGACAAATGTTCTCAAGAGATTATTGCGTTAGTGAAACAAAAACTAAAGTAAGGTGACTTAGAATGTTCGGCACCGCCCTATTTAATGTCTCTTAATTTAGCACGAATAAATTCTCCCCGCGCCCATATTTTCGTTGCTGGTCTTTCCAAAATAGCTGGTGTCAGATTTTTTTGCACTTGATGAATAAAATTCCAGTAAAACTGGAAAACGTATAATGCATCCCCAAGGGCATAAGCAGACTTTGGATGCCCTTGACTTTTTCATACAAATCGAGACAGACGATTTCGCAGAATTGTGTTCAAGCATTCCATATTATTGGTATTTATGCCCCACAAATCTGGCTCCCAAAATCTACCGGGGAAGTTATTCGTTAATTGTTTTTACTTTTAAATCCTAATTCGTGCCCTAATTTTTTTTGTTTAACAGAAAGGTAACCGACATTTACATCATTTGGATTAATAAGGAGAGGTACGCGCTCAACAACCTTAATCCCGGCCAGCTGCAATCCTTTGATTTTTCGGGGATTATTTGTAAGTAATCTGATTGAATCTACACCTAAATCCTTGAGAATTTCTGCAGCGATGGTATAATCTCTGGCATCCTCTTTAAACCCCAGCTTGACATTTGCTTCAACGGTGTCCAAACCATGATCCTGATGATGATAAGCAGCAATTTTATTGAATAATCCGATACCTCTTCCTTCCTGCTGAAGATAAAGAAGAATGCCTCCTTCCTTTGCTATAATTTTCATGGATTGACTCAATTGTTCCCCGCAATCACAACGTAAGGAAGTTAAAGCATCGCCAGTTACACATTGAGAATGAATACGTATAAAAGGGGTTTTCTTAATTTTCCCTTTTATTAAGGCTAGATGTTCGCCATCTACATCCTTGTAGGCAATTACTTTGAATTGACCATAAGAAGTAGGAAGATCTGCAACGGGGCTTTTTTTAAGCGGAGACATTTGTTTGTAGAATTTTTTAACTAATTAAAAATGTTGCGGGACAAAGTTTTAGTGGTCAACCCAACCGAGCATTTCTTGAATATCTTTAGGCAGCTTGTTCAAGGTTCGTTTATTTTTAATCTGTAATGATCCAAAAGGCATCTCAGCTTCCGCTTCCTCTTTGTGAACATCTGCAAAATCATAAAGTTGTAATAGATAAATCTGGTGCGGTAAAACTGTTTTCCAAGGAACATTTGTAGATAAGGTAGATGCTTCTACTTGTTGTAATTTTCTTACTAATCCTTCTCGCGCATCTAGCTGATAAAACAAATTAGCAACCATTACACCGTTAACAATTAATGCCTCCCTATTGCCTATAAAGTTATAAATGAAATCACACTGTGTTTTTGTTAAGCTTTCGTACGATTCAGGCAAAGCCAGTTCGAAATGCAAATGAGCAGAATTGACTCTCGTTGAATAACTATCTGCACTCACAAGATAGCCTTTATTTCTGTTAAACCACACATTAAACTCTTCTGTGTTATTCCCATCACGCTCTGATTTTCTGAAATCATGAGCATACACCCTTTCAAAACCTTGTTTTTGGAGAACATTCAGAAAATAGTTCCATCTCATGCCTAAATAAGTATCTCCTTCCCATTCAAATTTATCTGCTTTCATCTTATTGTACTCGAATACTAACGCCAATTCCATCTGTGGATCAAGCTCATCCCTGCCAACACTGGCTGCGCTTTCTGCCGCAGTTATGGGATCTTCATCTGCTGCAAGAGAAATGGCCAAGCGTTGAGTTAAATCTACTCCTGATTGTTTTTTTACCATGCTTGTTTACTCAAAAGAGTTATTTATAATATTTTTGCTTAATAGATACTGTATACTAAACGGATGATATAAATATAAGTACATCTTTCTCTTCTTTT
>CAYRMP010000117.1:0-3090 GCA_964425545.1 uncultured Methanosarcinales archaeon
AAAGTTTTCCATACTGGAAAATATAAATTAAACTTCAGAAAGCTAAACAATTACTTTTTACCATTAACTTTAAAAACCAAAACCTCCTCTTCTCCAGAATGACTTTAGACTGGAATTTACTTCAACAGAAGTGGCAGAAGCAGTGGGAAAAAGCAGAATTAGGAAAAGCTGCTGTCCAGAAAGACAAAGATAAATTCTTTATGATTTTTGCCTATCCTGGTATTTCTGGTTTTCTCCATGTGGGACATATGCGCGGTTTCAGTTATACTGATGCCATCTGCCGATATGAACGGCTGAAAGGAAAAGAAGTTATTTTTCCCGTAGGAACACACGCTTCCGGAAACCAAGCTATTTCTTTTGCCAATAAAGTCAAAAATAAAGATCAAGATTGGATCAACTACTTGCTGAACAACGGCTGTCCGCAAAAAAAAATCAAAGAGCTTACCACACCGGAAAAAATAATTGAATATTTCAATGGCGTTTACGTCAACGATTACTGGAAAAAGTTTGGCTTTCTCTGCGACTGGGATAGATTTACTTGTACTACCTTTCCAGATTACGAAAAATTCATCCAATGGCAGTTCAAAAAAATCCTGCAAAAAAATTTGCTGGTGCAGAAACCTTATTTTGCCGCTGCTTGTATTGTACATGGGCCGGTTGCCATTGATCCTTCAGAAACAGACATTTCCAAGGGAGGAAATGCAGAAAAAAATGAATATACTCTGCTAAAGTTCAAGTTAGATCATTTCTACTTAGTCGCTGCTACTTTACGTCCTGAAACTATTTACGGCCAGACAAATCTCTGGGTCAATCCAGAAATAAAATATCTTCGCGTAGAAGTAGATGGGGAAGACTGGATCATGAGCCGGGAAGGAGCAGAAAAGCTGCAATACCAAAAAGACGACGTATTACTGAAAGAAGATGTTGACATCACAAAAATCATCGGCAGAAAAGCAAAAGCTCCGGGAATTGAACGTGATATAATCATTCTTCCGGCTACTTTTGTTAATGCTAATGTCGGAACAGGAGTAGTTACCAGTGTTCCCAGTGATGCACCCTACGATTATGTTGCTCTAAGAACTTTGCAAGAAAATCCGCAATTATGCAAAGCTTACAATCTGAATCCTCGGGAAGTAAAAAATATTGCTCTCGTTCCCATCATCAAGACCAAAGGCTACGGCAATCTTCCTGCGAAAGAAGTAGTAGAAAAACTCAAAATCCAATCACTGGTCGATCCAAAGTTAGAAGAAGCGACTAAAGAAGTCTACAAAGCCGGACATCATTCCGGAGTCATGGCAGAAAACTGCGGAAAATATTCCGGTAAAAAAGTAGAAGAAGCCAAGGAATTGATTAAAGCAGAACTGCTGGAATCAGGAAAAGGAAATGTTTTTCATGATTTAAGTGAGGAAGTTATTTGCCGCTGCGGTAATAAGGTATTCATCAAACGGATTGATGACCAATGGTTCATCCGCTATTCTGACCAAGCGCTTACTGAAACCTGTAAAGAACACGTGCAAAACATGAACATTTATCCCAAAGAATACAAAGAAAATCTTCCCGGAATTTTAGACTGGTTTGGTGATCGGGCCTGTACACGAATAGGCAACTGGTTGGGAAGCAGATTTCCCTTTGATGAAAATTGGGTTGTCGAACCAATAAGTGATTCAACCTTATATCCGGCATATTATATCGTTTCAAAATTCATCAATAATGACACCATCAGCCTGCATGACTTAAGCGAAGAATTCTTTGATTATGTCTTTTTAGGAATCGGTGAAGGAAAGAAAAAATGGAAAGTCATCAGGGAAGAATTTCAATACTTCTATCCCTTAGATCTTAATTTAGGCGGAAAAGAACATCAGACCGTGCACTTTCCAGTCTTTATCATGAATCATGTCGGCATTCTTCCTGCCGATAAATGGCCAAAAGGTATTTTAGTCAATTGGTGGGTTACCGGAAAGGGCGGAAAAATATCCAAGAGTAAAGGCGGCGCAGAGCCGATTCCTCATGCCATGGAAAAATACGGTGTAGATGCCATGCGCCTTTACTATGCGCACATCGGCTCGCCGCATGTTGATGTTATTTGGGCTGAGGACGTAGTGCTGAATTACAAAAACGCTCTGGAAAGAATTTATGTTTTAGCTGAAGAATTGAGGAAAGCTAATAGAAATAAAAAATCAATAGACAGCTGGCTCTTATCTCGGATTCATGAACATATCAAGACCTGCAACAAATCCATGGAAAATTATGGTTTACGAGAACTAGCATCTACTGTGTATTACTCTATGTATGATGATCTCAAATGGTACTTGCGCAGAGGCGGTGAAAATAAAAAAGTAATAGGGGATGTTCTAAAAATATGGACTAAATTAATGAACCCAATAACTCCTCATCTTAGTGAAGAGCTTAATGATAATCAAGAACTCGTCTCCTCTTCCCTCTGGCCAAAAGTCGAGGAAAATAAAATCAGTAAGAAAGCAGAAGCAGGCGAGGAATTGGTCAAAAGCACTATGGAAGGCATGCGTAATGTGCTTAATTTAGCAAAGCTGGAAAAACCCAAAAAATTCATCTTCTTTGTTCCAGAGGAATGGACTTATGAATTATTTAACCTGGTTTCAAAAGAAATCAAAGTTACGAGAAATATCGGCGAAATCATGAAGTGCATACTGGAAGAAGAAAAAATGAAGATGAAAGGAAAAGAAGTCAGCAAAATAGTGATGGGTTTAGTCAAAGATGTCAGCAAGATTCCTTCTTTGGTTACTTCTCAAAAAGAAGAGCTTGCGGTCTTGAAAGAAGCAAAAGACTTCTTAGAGAAAGAATTTGGGTGCAAAGTGGAGATTTTTCGTGCGGAAGACAGCCAGCACCCTAAAGCGCAATCTGCCTGGCCGGGAAAAGTCGGGATTTTAGTAGAATAACTTTTTAGTAGGATAGATCTTTCTAAAACCCCGATTGGAAAGATAAATTGCTGTCCTTGAAAAATTTGACAGATAAATTTTATAATCTTCTGCTGTTTACATCATAATAATGGTTCTTAAGACAATTATTAAAATATTCCAAATAGTCTGGATTTTTATCGGCGTATTAGTATTT
>CAYRMP010000118.1:0-3051 GCA_964425545.1 uncultured Methanosarcinales archaeon
ATAAACATTTTCCAGCAATTACAAGTGGTTCAAAGAAGCTGACATATTACGTACCATTTTCAAGATATGATTTTTTTTCGATATAATTAAAAATAAGACTGCAAAATAAAAGCCATGCTCGCTCCAAACAAGTATTATTCTTACAACATCGGGGAATTGCCGCGAGGCTGCCAATACTGCGTCCGCGGAGAAAAACTAGTGGTATTTGCAACAGGTTTATGTCCTAGGAAATGTTACTTCTGTCCGGTCTCTGATCAGAAATACAACCAAGATGTTACCTTTGCTAATGAGCGTAAAATAGAACAAGACGGTGATCTTCTGCAAGAAGCAGATCTCATGCAAGCTCGTGGCGCAGGTATCACCGGCGGAGATCCATTAATGGAATTGAAGAGGACTACCGATTATATCGCTAAACTTAAACAAAAATATGGCTCCACTTTCCATATCCACCTTTACACTTCATTAAATTTAGTAACTGAAACGGCTCTGCAGCAGCTGTATCAAGCAGGATTAGATGAAATCAGATTCCATCTGGATTTGGAATCAACTAAATTATGGCCAAAATTAGAACTGGCAAGAAAATTTTCTTGGAAAGTAGGAGTAGAATTGCCTTTACTCCCGACTAAAAAACAAGAGCTGATACAACTGCTGGAATTCATCAAAGATAAAGTTGATTTCTTAAATTTAAACGAATTAGAGATAGCCGACAACAGCATGAGTAAATTAGGGGAGATGGGTTTTAAGACTAAAGATACTACCAGCTATGCTATCGCTGATTCAATGGAAACAGGATTGCAAATCATCGATTATGTGCAAACGCATCATTACCCCTTGCCGGTCCACGTTTGTACTGCTAAATTGAAAGATGCAGTGCAGTTAGCCAACCGCCTTAAGCGTGAATCACAACGAGTGCGGCGCTCTTTTGATATTGTCAGCAAAGAAGGGATGCTTACCCGCGGAGCATTGTATCTTCCCGAGTTGGTTCCCGGGTTTGGATACAGAAAAAAATTGGAAACTGTCAATAAAAATGATTATGTTCAGATATTATTGCCCTTTATGGAAAAAATAAAGAAAAGATTGAAACTGAACGACGAGGAGATCTGTTTAGACGCATCAAAACCGAGAATAATCTTTTCATCTAAACTCATCAAGAATAACCGTTCTTTTTTTAAGAAATTGAATTTAATTCCCGCCATAGTGAGCGAATATCCCACTGCTGACCAGCTGGAAATTGAAGTAGAATTGTTCTGAGAGACTAAATACTAAATAAGGCAGATTAGTTTAGGGTAGCGAAATCTTTAAAACTAAACAATTGAACCCACCTTTATTTATAACAAGTATAGGTAACACATAACATGGCATTACAATCAAACGTGCAATCAGAAGAAGTAATTAGCCCTTATCAGTTTTTTGGAGAGGGCCGAGCAGTAGATTTAATGCCGCGGCTCACCAAAGCAGGATATAATCCAGCAGGAATTGCGTTTATTATTGGCCAACGTCAAATTGCTTCTACATATGCCAGAAATGATTTTAACATCACCCTTTGGACAGGAGATAGCGCCGGTACCGATGAGGAAGGCGGAGTGTTACTTACTTTAGATTCGCTTCTTCTACGACAACTTACTCCAGAAAGCCTATTAGTAAACGGTGCATTGAAATTAGATCATAAACAATGGCAAGAACTTAAAGCAGATAGGAAACATTCTCTTTATTTAAATCCTCCAGAAGTAGAAGCTGCACACGAAAAAGGATATGTTTTAGAAAATGGAAAATTTGTTCCTGCAAACGAAGCTGTTGCAAAAGCGTGGGGTTTTTTGAGCAGAGGAAGAGATATTCAATCTTATGCTAGAATGGTTAGCGAAAATTCATTTAGCGAGGATGTTAATGATTGCGACCACATTATGAATCTAGACTTCGGCAGAAAAAAAAACACCTCAAAAAACTGCTCTCCAGCCTTGCGATCTTTGGTCATTAGTTGTACTTACAGCAGATCTAATGTTTATAGTGATATCAGTCTTACCAACCACTTGAGCAGTCTTATGGGTGTAACATTAGAACTTTACTGTGCTAAGTAAAATAGTCTAACTAAAAAATGGTTTCCTCTAAAAAAATATTAAACTTATTATTCCCTGTATTCACTGCTGCAGCAACTGCTTCTGTTTCCATTCCTGCCTTAGCCCAAAGAAATGACCAACCACCTTCTTTTATTGGAAAAATAGATCCTGCTGCCCGGGTGGGAGTATTAGGCGCAAACGTAGGCTTAAATGGTATTATTTGCGGCATAACTGCAGCAGCAGCAGGAAGAAATTTTCTAAAAGACACCGGTCAATGTATGGCCGCAGGAACATTGCAGTATATGGGCATGGAAATGGGCATGCACGATACACCCGTCCTTCCGGGGATAGGCCTACGGGTGGTGGAAACTGGAACTTCTATCATTGATAATACTCTTGCTGGCCGTGAACCGTTTGAAAGATTGCAGTATGAATTAGGGCCGGCTCTTTTCCAAATCGATCTTAAAAATAAAGGATTAGATGCTTATTGGAGAATTTCTCCCGCAGCAGGAATTATCTATAACACCGTCGAGGGAAATGAATTCAACTGGTTTGAAACATTTTCCTATCAGACTTTTATCTTCAATAAAGATACCAACGCTAATGCATTAAATCCGGATGTCGGCCTTACCATCGGAAATATTATTTTCTATGATCCGAAATATCCGGACATCAAAGCGCATGAATTCAACCACGCACTCCAGTATGTTCGTTTCAGGCCAGCCCAGTTGTTGGTTCCAAAACCATTAAGTTTCCTTGAAGACACTCTTCACTACCGGGCTGGCGAGGATGTAGCAAACGTATTCTTTTACGGCGTAAGTAGAATTGGTTGTGCTGCAATAAATGATGCGCCTTATTGTGAACGGCATTGGTGGAACCTTTTAGAAGCAGAATCTTATACCATGCAAACAGGGTACGAAAATTACTCGCCGTAAGATTTAAAGAGAAGTTTGAATAATTCATAAAATAATGAAAGACCCATATAACGCATAAATGA
>CAYRMP010000119.1:0-2998 GCA_964425545.1 uncultured Methanosarcinales archaeon
TGAACGGCTCAAGCAAGAGGTACAGCAACTGGTGGGTGAAGTGCTTTCTTTTACCGAGCAAGAAAAAGGTGTAATGATTAAAGCGGACACCATCGGCGGTTTGGAAGCAGTACGCCATTTGTTGGAAGAAAAACAGATCCCCATTGCCTCAGCATCATTAGGGGATGTAACTAAAAAAGATCTTTCTAAACTAGAGTCACTAAAAGAAAAAGATGAATTTACGGGAATTTTATTAGGATTTAATGTAAAAACTCCGCCGGACATTATTGAATTTGCCAAGATTAAAGGCTTAACTCTCATTCTCAATGAAGTAATTTACAAGACCATTGAGGATTACGAAAAATATGTTGATAATCTGAAGAAGGAAATTGAGAAAAGAGAGTTAGCGAATTTAGTCCGTCCTTGTAAATTTTTGCTGATGAAAGGGTACATCTTCCGGCAGAGCAATCCCGCAATTAGCGGAGTTGACATAGAAGTAGGAAGAATCAGAACCGGAGATCCGATCATGCGAGCAGACGGAATGCACATTTCTACGGTAAAAAGTTTAGGTGAAGCGCAGGAATCATTGACCGTAGCAGAACAAGGAAAACAAATCGCCCTGGCCATGGACGGAGTAACCATCGGAAGGCAGGTCAAGGAAGGAGATTACTTGTTTACAGATATTCCTGAAGACGATTTCAAGAAACTAAAAGAATTGAAGAAACATTTATCCAAGAGGGAAATTGAAGTGCTGAAAGAAATTGCTGAGATTAAACGAAAAGAGAATCCAGTGTGGGGTGTTGGATAGAATCTGCTTTTTTCACTAGCGCCTCGAGAAGCGAAGAGGTCATTCCGAGACCCATGGCCGTAATTTTATCAGTAAAATCTTCACGCACAAAAATTATTGCATATTCTTTACTTAAAATATGTTCGTCAAGGCCAACCATTTTCGGACTATAGAACTGATCTTTCTTGTTTTTTTGAGTATCACCTAAATGTTCTAATTTTTCAGTCAAGTCTTTAATCCTTTTCATCTCTAATTTATTGTTTACTTCTCTTTTTGTTTAGCAATCCCATCCCGACAATAATCCTAAAATAAAAGAACCTCTTAATTCTTCAAAATGAAGATTCTGACAAAACATGCTTCCAAAAGGCCTTGGACTAATAATCTCGCCTTTGACACTGGCGATAATATCAAACAGTTCTTGTCTTTGTTGTCGACGCAAGGCTATTTTTGGTTTATCTTTCAAATCGCATGATGCATCAAAATCTACGAGACCTACTCCCAGTTTTTGTTTTTCTTTCTTATAAAGAACTCTGTTTCCGATGTGGGCATTTGTTCGTTGGGGATTATCGCTCCAAGATTGATCATTTAATTCCATTAATCTCTTAAGTCGGCCTACAATATAACCAATATCCTTGTAAAAAGAAGCGGCTTCGACAATGAATTGCGAAATTTTTGAATAATCTTTTTCAGCAACAGCGCGGGATTTACAAGTATCATATTCAAGAGCATAGAAGAACTCGTCTAGTCGAGTATCTCCAAGAACACGGATGATACTTGTAGCTAATTGTTTTCGTTTTGCTCTTACTGGCAATTTGTATAAGCCAACATATTCCATAACTGGTTCTATGCCGTTATCCGCCAAAACTTTGTTAAATTTATTTGAATAATTTCGTTCATTGTAAGCACTGCGTAGAAATTGTCCCCCCCATACCAAAAAAGGAACGTCAGGACCTTGATCAACAACAAGAGGTTCATCACCTACCGCCATACCTTTCAATCTGTAAAGCTGTCCTGTTGACAAATCAGCAGTTATACAGGAACGCATCCCGCTCCAATAAGCGGGCACATAATCTTTATCTTCTGGTAAAGAGAACCATTTATTATGATTAAAATCAGTAGAAACTAAATCGCCCTCGTAGGCAAATCTATGCTGATAAAACAGGGGATTTCCTTCAAGAGGACTTTCGCGCAAAAAAGCGGGTAGTTCTTTAAATGGCTTTACGAGGCCTTCCATTTTTTGTAAATATAATGGATCCCTGCGCACAAATAATTTTTTAGAAATAAGGTTATGTCTCTTAGTTGGTTTGTCGTTCAATAATCCCTCTAACAATAATTCTGGTATTGATGTCATATATTTCTTCAGTTATTAAGATAAGACATCTAAAACTCCTCTTTCTTCTTAGAAGGGCATCTCTTTTAAAATATTCCCGCTACAACAGAAAAGTTTTTATAGAAGTATACTAAAAGTATACCTGTGGAAACGACAACTATTAAAGTGTATTCAAAGACAAAACACGCCTTAGATGATGTTAGGCAAGAGCAAGAGACTTACGATCAGATTATTTCTAGGCTGGTTGCCCAAACCAAGAAAAAAAATCTGGTGAAGGAATTAATAGCAGCATATCAATCTAAAGCAGATGAAGATAGAAAGATTGCTCGGGAATGGGCTGCAGCATCGGATGTGGAATAATGTTCGATGTAAAAAGAGGAGATATATGGTTAGTAAACCTTGATCCAACTCTAGGGCATGAAATCAAAAAACAAAGACCAGCAGTTATAGTTCAAAACGATATAGGAAACAAATACAGCCCCATTACTATAGTGGCTCCTATTACATCTCAGGGAACGGATAAAATCTATCCCATAGAAATTTTACTTAATGTTGAAAACTCAGGATTAAAAAAAGAATCTAAAGCTCTTTTTAATCAAATACGAGCAGTTGATAAGATAAGATTAATTAAGAAAATAGGAAAGATTGCTGAAGAAACCACTGATAATATGGATGAAGCGATTAAAACCAGTTTAGGATTGTGGTGAAATAATGCAAACTCTCACCATTCTCAATACCCGGGACATCAAAATCTGCTTTTTCCACCGGTGTTGAATTTCTTTGACTCAGAAAGTTTTGAATTGAACGACGAACCGAGGCATAGCCGAGCATGGTCGTGAGTGATCGAATTTTTCGCGCGGCGCGCTTACGCGCTCTCCCTACGCACCCCACGAGCACGGCCG
>CAYRMP010000120.1:0-2957 GCA_964425545.1 uncultured Methanosarcinales archaeon
TATTTTACACTTCATGGTATTTTCCTCCGTTTTGTCGACGAAGTACGCGCACTTCAGAAAGCTTAAGAACGGAAAAGTATAAATAGAACCGAGGAGAAAAAATTCTAGAAAATTTTCTATAAATTCAATTTTTGAAAATAGAAGAATATAAATAGTAGTTCCGTTTACTTATTAACAAGAATCACCAGCCGTAATGGCGACTATGAATATAGGGTTTCTTGGGCGTCCCCCGCACTTATTTTTCATAACAAAGTAAATCTCTCGAACAGAATATATATAAATCCCTTATCCCTTACCTTATCCATGAACAAACTATGGGAAGTCACTCCAGAAGAAAAAAATCTTCCTAAATTGAACAATCCCATCTTAATAGAAGGTCTTCCAGGCATAGGTAATGTTGGGAAGATTGCTATAGATTTCTTAGTAGAAGAATTGAAAGCAAAGAAACTGTATTCATTTTTTTCTTACAAATTTCCCCATTCTGTGTTTGTCAATGAAAAAAACTTGATAGAAATGCCTAAACTGGAATTATATTATAAGCAATTTGGTAGCGGAAGCAAAAAACGCGATTTATTATTTCTGGTAGGAGATATTCAACCCATCGACGAAGAAAGCTGTTACGCTTTCTGCGATGAAATCTTAAACTTGGCTCAGAAATATAAATGCAGTCATCTGGTAACTACTGGCGGTATTGGTTTGCAGCATGTTCCTGACAAGCCAAAAGTCTATTGCGCCGGAAATGATTCAATAGAATTGCAAGAATATACCAAAAAGGGCATGTCTGTCGAAAAAGAAATATTCGGTGTGGTCGGTCCTATCATCGGGGTGTCCGGAATTTTATTAGCATTAGGAAAAAAGAAAAAGATAAAAGGGGTTGCTTTGTTGGCGGAAACATTTGGCAATCCGTTTTATTTAGGGATTAAAGGAGCGCGGGAAATTGTCCAGATATTAGATAAAAAATTCAATCTTGGCGTCAGTGTAAAAAAGATCAGCAAAGATATTCTAGAAGTAGAGAATCAATTATTGCAGAAAGCAACCGATTGGATGTCTGATGAATTTGCCCAGCCGCAAGCAGGAGCGCATAGCAAGAAGAAAGATATTCATTATATAGGGTAAATATAGGGTAAAGTTATTCTTTTAACCAATCGTATCCTTCTTTGTTTTTGATATTATAAAGGTTCTGTAACTTCTCTTTACCGTTTGGTGTTTGTAAGATTTTATTTCTGAAAGAATCGTGTTTCTCAAACAAAGCATTAATAAAACCAGTATGGATTTTTTTCCATTTAGTAGGATTTTCTTTTACAAACAGCGCCCATCGTTCCACTTGCTGCAGATGTTCTTCTCTCATAGCCGGAATCTCTTGATAAGCTGTTTCACCGATTGAATCTCTTTCTCATTAACTTGTTCGGCATATACTATCCGTAAGTGTCTTGCATCTTCTAAATCCTTTGGACTTTTTAATAATTCCTCTTTGAAGGCAATATTTACATTAACATTGCTGAACCAAATATCCAACCCCGTGAGATCTAATCTTACTCTATTTTTAAGTTGGTATTCATCCAATAGATCTTTTGCAAACTTAATTTCCATCTCTGGAAGCTCCTTATTCTTCCAAGTAAAACGAACAGAAATATTGTCCTTTAGATAAGAATAAACTTCTTCTGCATGGGAGGATTGCATGCATACAAAACCAGTTTTTGTTAAATCGTTGAAAAGCAGTTTGAACTTATCGAAACTTAGTCTTTCAATAATCATATCAATGTCTTCTGTTCCCCTAGTTCTTCCAGAAGCGATGGCCAGAAAACCAGAGACCACGATATATTTGCAATATTTTTCTACAACTACACAAAATTCTTCACAGAATCTATCTAAGATGTTTCTATCTTTTATTTGCCGTTGCATACTTATTATTTGAGTCAGATTTTTATAAATCTTAGCAAGAAAAAAAGATATTTATCATAGGGAGTAAATTGATCCTTTCAGCCTCAATAATCTAAAACAGTCAATCACTCACGGCCCCATCTGGTCGTTCGTTCAGATCCTGACTATTCCCCTAAGCTTTCTCAGCTTCTTGACCATAGGTGAAGACACAAGAAATGAAGAGAATACTTCATTTCTGTGCAGAAAGTCTACTTTCTTGTACCACTGGAATAGTCAGATTTAAATAAGTAAATGATTTAGTAAATAATATGAGTAAAAAGAGGAAGGTTAGTTCTAAACAATCTAATTCCAGCCATCGCACTAATATCGTTGTCTTTGTTATAGTTGTAATTCTCTTAATCTCAATATTAACGAGCGCATTGGTTTTTAAAAAAAAATCAACTGGTGCTCTTGCGGGAGAAGCAACAAAATTAGTTCAGACTGCTCAGCGGAACGTTCCAGCTCAGCCCGTCACCGAAACGTCACCCCTGGTCACCCCGCAAAGCCCTTCACATTTACATGAGCTAAAAGATTTAAAACAGAAAGATTGTTTACAAGGCCAATATGTTTCTTATGAAAATGGCCAGTTTATCTGTAAAAACTTACCTTCAATTAATTCAGGCGACACTACAAACAATAAGATCTATGTTAATATTCTTGACTATGGTGCTATCCCCAACGATAATAAAGATGACCGGGCAGCAATACAAAAAGCTCTGGATGAGCTCAAACAAAGTACGTTAACGGGGAATTATATTATCTTTATGCCGGCAGGCACTTATGAAATCTCAGATACGTTGCAACCGCCCAATTCAGCAAGCTATTATACTTTGATGGGTGAAGGCAAGCTGGCTACCCGGATCAGATGGTTCGGACCTAAAGGAAAGCCGATGATTAAATTGCTAAATGCCCGCGGAACTGTTTTACGTGACTTTGGGATGTTTGGAAATGGAGGTAGTCCTCCATCATACGGGATAAATGTTCATATTGATTCTACAAAGATAGGCAATGGTGCTACGACTGGAACCTATTTTGAA
>CAYRMP010000121.1:0-2853 GCA_964425545.1 uncultured Methanosarcinales archaeon
TTTCTCAGTCCTGCGCGAGATACTGCTTTCTTGCGAGATACTTCTGTACCTATCAGCATTGAAGTGACGGAAAAAAATCTGCCCGTGAGTAATGCAACGGTAGAATTTCGTACCCCTCGAGGAAATTTCCTTCCTTTGCAAGAGATCCGTTCAGGCACATATTCAGCAACGTACACACTCGATCATGATGAGCCCTTAGGACCGTGGAGCGTTTCTGTACAAGCTACGAAAATAGTTGATACTATCTTCCGCGCAGGAGGAAATAGAATTCCCGTATTGGTTGAACCGGAAGTGATCAAAGCAGTTCTTTTGGAACCTCAGCAGCAGAACTTTTTTACCGGAATTCCAACAAATTTTAAATTGCAGTTAAAATATAAAAATGATGCTCCCGTGACTGAAGCAACTGCAAACATACTTCTGGGAGAAAAACTAATCCACCTTGCAGAAACAGAAGAAGCAGGAATTTATGAAGCAGAATATTTATTTTTGACAGAAGATGCTGCAGCTAAAACGCTTACTGCACAGGCAGAAGATGTGTATGGGAATGCAGTGGTGCTGCCTGAGAGAATTATTTCCATTAAAGAGCTCGGACCGTACGAACTGAAAGCGCGATTGTTTTACCAGCAAATTTTCTTGCCTTACTGGTATGCTTTTGTAGGAGGAATAGCCGTGTTGAGTTTGATTACCAGTCCGCTCTGGCTGCTGGTGGTTAGAAAAGTGCGTCTGCGAAAGACCACAAAGAAACAACATCAACTGCTGGAAATACAAAAAGACATTCAGAGAAAATACTTTAAGCATCATCGCATGAACCGGGAAGAATATCATAATTTGATGATGAAATTCCGCGAAAGAGATGAAGCTTTGCGGGAATTAAGAATGAAGTTGGAGAAGAAGGTAAAATAAAAAAACACTAATTTTTTAGAAATATTTCACATCTCTCCAAACACTTCCTGTTCCGGATACACTACGACACCTTTATTTGTAATCTGCATGGCTACAATCTTTTTTTTTTTTTTTTTTCCGCGCATCTTGAGTATTTCTATAGCATTTTCTCTCACGTTGCCGCGACGAATGGCGTATAAGACAATAACTCCGTCAGCAAGAAATTCTTCCACCCCTTCCGGGGAATATTTCTGCGGCACTTGATCAGTCTCAGAGATGAGAAAAGAAGTAACACCCTGCTGCTGCAAATAACGGAAGAGCACTTCTACAAATATGCGGTAATTGCCGGTTTCTTTAGGAAAAGCAGCAGCAATGGCAGTGAGAGAATCAATAACCACAATATCTGGTTTGAAATTCTTGGGAAAAACTTCCAACACTTCATTGATGTCTATCAGCAATTCCCCCCGCGCATGCGCCAACATAGCTTCAATATTGTCAGTTAACAAGTAAGCCTCTTTACGAACTATTTTTAGAGTTCCGGCTTTTTCCGATGTTCTCCAATCCCAACCAAAATCATCTAAGTGTTGCTTAATGCGTTCTTCTGTTTCCTCAAAGCTAAGATAAAGACATTTTTTATGTTCAGCTGCTTGAGTAAGAATTTGTGAACACAGAATGGTTTTTCCTGAACCGGTTCCGCCAGCGATAAGAACGGACGAACCTTCGGGAATGCCATGAGTAAACAAGGCATCTAAGCCAGGAATGCTGGTTTGAAAAAAAGAGTGATTTTTGCTTATCGGTTTGGATTTAGATTCTTTTTTGAAAACTGATTGAATGGACTTTCTGAGAGTAGAGATATTTTTCAGGGGGGATGAATGTACCACGTTAAACTTTTTAGCAAGTTTTTTAGGAAGCTTTTCGGCAAAAGAGGGAGCGTCTTTTGCAAGATTTTTTCCTCCTTTTAGATGTTTTATTCTATAAAGTTCATTTCTCCTCTTTTTTGGCATATAAAGAAGAATAATTGGAGAGTATAAAAAGATACCTTTTTATAAATAGTTCCCTTTCTAACTTTAAAAGAGGTTTCATGGAAAAATTTCCGGATTTTATTGGTTTAGCAAAAGCCAGGAAGCAAAGTTATGAATTTAGCAAGAAAGAAGTTTCTGAATGAAATAAGGGGTTGCGACCCCTTATGAACCCCCCGCCGCCTACTCTGCGACTCCTGCGGGAGTAGCAGTATCTACGGCGGCGGAAAAAGAAAAAATATTCCTTTGTACATCGTGAATTACTTTCACGTTATGGTGCTTTTCCTGACTGAGGATGTATTTATCAGACGCAGCAATATCTTTTCTTCCTGTTGATTCGTGATGCTCATATCCAGACCAGAAACTTCCGCGCGGATAACGCTTGCGGAAGTTGGGGTGCTTCTCAAATATCCTCAAAGAAGATCTCGATTTGAGCATTATCTCAGCCACTTCTATTGAATATTTTTTTGGCACGTCGACACGGAAGTGTGCGTGGTTGCCACCAAAACCTATTGGTCCGAATTTGAAGCCATGTGCTTCAAATTCCTTGAATGCTGCTTCACAATTATTCATAACCGACTGCTTACGCAGGCAGTTATATCGATATTTACACACGAACATCATTGTTATCCAATTATTTCTAGTATCTTTTTGTCTTGTCATAAAAATCACCTTCTTTATTTTAGAAAATTTTTTATAGCTAAAGCTATTAAGAGAAAAATTGCTGTAAGCAAATCGGATCAGTTCGGCAGGTTGCCTTTAACCGTCGACGCTATACGCATAGTGTTCAGACGGTAATCGGGGATTTGGGTTTGCTTACTGCTTTCTTAAAGCTTCAACCAATAAGAAAAAGAATATTCTTGTCTTTGAAAAACCTGATGATTTTTAAGCGCATTCACCAGCAGGTCTTACGCAGAAAAAGCTCCAGACCTGCCGTACTCTGCGCGGAGAA
>CAYRMP010000122.1:0-2785 GCA_964425545.1 uncultured Methanosarcinales archaeon
TAGTCATAAATATACAGAAAATGTTATTGGATTTAAAGGTTTTTGTTTGAAAATTAAAATAGAAATGTTTAATGTCTTCTCATTGCTCTGTTGACAGCATCATATAAAGAAGCTTTCATAGGTGTAAGTTCCCATGGGACCAATATGTCTCTTCTTCCAAAATGACCATAACGTGAAAGTATATCATAAGGTATATCTAATAATCCAAGCTGAGTAATTATTGCACCAGGTTTAACTGGAAATATCTCTCTTGCTACCATTCCTAATATTTTTTCAAACTTTTTTAACCTTCTTCCTTGCAGATATTTTCCATCTAATTTTCCTGTCCCATATGTACAAACTACTAAAGCAAGTGGATCGGCAACACCAATTGCATAAGCTATTTTAACATCACACCTATCTGCTAGACCAGCTCCAACAATGTTTTTTGCAATAAATCTGGCAGCATAAGCACCACTTCTATCAACCTTCGTAGGGTCTTTACCATCGAATGACCCACCGCCTACAGGGACTCTAGGACCGTAAGCAACAGCAACAATTTTTCTTCCAGTAAAACCAGTATCAGACTGGGGACCACCTCTAACAAATCTTCCTGTAGGATTTACATAAACTTTAGTTCGACCTGCTTTATATAATTTCCCTAATGTAGGTTTTATTATCTGCTCTAAAACAGATTCGTATATTCGCCCCTGTTTTATCCATGGTTCATGTTGCACTGATACAACTACTTTCTCTGCCCTTATTGGTTTATATGTTCTTCCATCTTGTGTCAATATAACTTCTGCTTTTCCATCTGGACGCAGCCATTTAAATTCAGGATTTCTCATTAATTCGTCAGGCTTCATAACTAATTTTTGAGCAAGCATAAATGGTGCAGGCATTAACTCCGGAGTTTCATTGCTTGCGTACCCTACCATTATTCCTTGGTCACCTGCTCCAACATTTTCTACAACCAGACTATCAACACCACGCTTTATATCAGGCGATTGCTTTTTAATTTTAATAACAGGTTTAACATTAGGGGATAGCCCCATTCTCCGATGTCTATAACCAATATCTCTTATTACCTCTCTCGCAATTTGTACAGGGTCATATTTTGCTCGAGTTGTTATTTCCCCACCTATGACAACAAAATCATCTGTATAAAGACCTATTTCAGGTGCAGCCCTTGTCGCAAGTTCTTCTCTTTCTTCCTCAGGAGCATTTAAAAGAATATAGCGCAATATTGCATCTGCAATCTGGCCAGCCATAGAATCAGGATGTCCTCTTCTAACAGCTTCTGCAATTTCTACTATTGTATCTTCTTCATCATACCATATCCTAGCCATATTCATTGTCCGAATTAAATCTAATTTATAAATGTTACCATTTTAGAATAGATACAATTTTAATTTTAAAGTTAAATTTATATACCATATCTTTTTCTAAGCTTAATATGGGAAAATTAACTGAATTGCTTGGCAGATTAGAACCACCACAAAGAATTATCTTAAGCGGACCTTATGGTACTGAGGTTGCTGAAAGAATGGCGAAAGATATGGCAGACAGGCCACAGATGGCAACTGGTGTTCTTGTAAACCCATTTATAGGTCATGGTTGTTCTGCTCTTTTTACTAATGAAGGTCGAGAATATTTAAGAAATATTGCCCACGATTATTTAACAAGTGTTCCTTCAGAGCAAGTGTTGATTTTAGTTACACCTACATTTAGAATACAGAAACAAATATTAGAGACTGCCACATTTATTAAAGGAGTTGATCCAACTTTACCGAGGATAGGTCTTGAGTTATGTTTAGATGCCATTGAACTTTGTTTAGATACGATGCATAGTTCAGGAAGGTCCAGAGATAATACATTACTCGCTATGAGTATAGGACCACCAATTGATTGCTATAGGGGAGAGGACACACCCCCTGATATTTATAATAAGACTTTACCCCAAACTTTTGCAGCTATACGGTTTGGTCACGAATTAGATTACATAATGTTTGAGACAGTTCCTTCCTTAAATGCTGCTATTGGAGCTGCAAGAGCTTTTAAAAAAGCACATGATGAATTAGATGTTCCTGAGCGTTTGGATAGGAGGCAAAGAGTTGGAACACTTGAGTATATGAGAAGAATTTTACCATTTGAAGCTAAAGTTCAAAGAAGTTATGCTACAGATTTATGTCCTAGTTATGATCCTACGACACAAAGGTTTGCAGCTATTGAGCCCGAGAAAGATTATGTTATATCATTTTGCCTTGAGAAAGATTGTACAATTCAAGTAGGTAATGAAAGGCACCATACTATGCCATTAAATGTAGCAATCAGCAAATTATATGCAACTATTAAGAGGGAAAAATTGTACGCACCAGCTGGTTTAAAAATTAACTGCAATAGTCCAAAGGTAGAAGAAGAAGCTTTATCTTCATTATCTCCACAGAACCTTAGAAGATTAATAGGAATACATCCAAATGCATCATCAGAAAGAGACCCAAGAAAGTATGGTCAAATGACAAGAGCTCAAGCAATTGAAATTAAAGATTATGCTGCAGCTGTAAAAGAACTGGCGGAAAGATTTAATCTACGTATAGTAGGTGGTTGTTGCGGAACAAATGAAAGAACAATGAAAGCATTATATCGAGCATTATCAAGATAAAAATAATTTATTTCACATACTTCCCCTTAGCTTTTTCCATAATCCAGCTCGTCAAAACTCTTGTTTCATATTCATCCGGAGTATGGATACTTTCATGTATATCAACCATTCTTGCTGTTTTGCCTGTTAAATCTGCCCTTCTTG
>CAYRMP010000123.1:0-2693 GCA_964425545.1 uncultured Methanosarcinales archaeon
CATAAAGGAGAGAAATACCTTCCCCCTTATATGCGTTTCTTTTGTCGTTAACTATAATTTGTTTCATTTTATTAAGCCTCCGCTCTCATTTTTCGAATAAACGCTTGTGCTGGGGTTTCCAGTACCTCAAAATTCAGCGCTCTGTGTGGCCTTATTTCGTTGTACCAATGCATAAATTCCTCTTTGGTTGCAAACGCTGACCTATGTTTATCATAAGTCTCAAACCATCGTTCTACCTTCCCATTACTCTATGGGTGTTTCACCCTGCAGAGTATTTGCTTAATGCCTTTAGCATTAAGAAATGCTTTGAATCTTGAATCACCATCAACATTGGAAATGAATTGCGCTCCATGATCAGATATACACTGCTTTATAGTTCCATGCAACAAAGCTAACTCCATTCCTTGTATAGAATAATCTGTTGTTGCTGATCCGCATTCCAACAATGCAAGTAGTTTCCTACTTGCATCATCTATCACTGCAAAAACATACGTTTTACCCTCATAATGCCAGCCTATATGCACTGCAGTGAGGCTATGTCTCCTCTCGTACCTAATCCAATTTTTCTTTCGAATATCTCTCTTGTTTTTCTTTTTGGTAAAGCCAAGCATAAGCAAGATTCGATGGATTCGATTATGACCAATATGCTTCCCAAAATCACGTTGTATTAGTCGTTCTAGGGTATCTGCTGATACCCTATACTTCTGATACGTTTGCTTTATCATTTCGATTTCCCATTGTTCCACGAGTTTTGGAGGACGACCATTATTTTTGCCGATATCAGGCACTTGATTTGTGAGCTGATATTCAGTCCATACTTGGTTAACACGCCGTATGGAAACTCCAGCTATTTTACGTGCCTGATAAGTCGTCCATCCCTCGTTTTTCCTGCGAATAATTTCGATAAGTTTTGGTCGGGTTATTTTCATAACCCCTAAAAACTTGTCGTAGGGAAATAGTTTCAGGATAACACAGTGGATTTTAGGAGCGAAAGATTTAAAAAACATTAAGTTTTTTAATTATATATGGATGATTATCTAGCTAAATATTTTACTACGGGACATGATAAAAAAGAATTATATAGCAGAGTCGACCTTACAAGAAAATTAATACTATTGGCAGCAGCTTGTGCTGGAGAAACACTAAAGAGAGATGTTACATTTAGTCCGACAATATCTCTAGAATATTCTTTAAGCTCGCTGGAGATACAAATACTGGATATTATATTTGAGCAACAAAAACAAAATGGGGATGTTCCATTGTATGATGGAGATAGAGAATTAGGGTGGGTTAAATTTTTAGACAAGCGCATTCAGAATTATGGTGTGTCCGAATATATGCACCCGATTACAGAAGCATTGTCAGACTACCGGCCACTAAAAAAGTTATTATTTAATCTTCCTCACACTTTCGAAGAAGCTTCTTTTGAAAACTTTGAGATTCTTTGTGATGCTCAACAGACCGCTTTGACATTATTAAATAATTTGGGGCATGAACCGCAGCGAGGATTATATCTTTTTGGTGGATACGGCGCTGGTAAGACTCATCTCCTATCAGCATTTGCTAAAGGATTGTTTGCCGAATTGACAGAGGATTATGTCCATATGATTCTTGATTTTACATCTGGGGTATTTGATGAATACAAAGTATACAATCAGTTAGTGATGCAGAAAGAAAATTTGAGATTTGTCCGTGCAACTGACAATTCGCCGGAAGGCAAATTAATGGCAAAATTAAATAAACTACATGATCAGAAAAGGTCCACATTAAAGTCAGAAGTAAAAACACATTTTCAAAGAGCAAAGAAAGCACACCCATTCCATCCTACAGATTTAGCTTTTGCCACTTTTGATGATTTATTTGATCAAAGAGAAGATAAAGACTTTGTTATGGATTTCATAAGCAGAAGAATTATAGTTATTGATGATATTCATCCAAAAGGGGACCGCAACAGGAGGAGATTAATTGAGAAAATCATTGAATATAGGTATAATGAAGTAGGAACGGGGGCGACTTTTATCACTAGTAATTTATCTCCTGAGCAATTATTATTAAGTTCAGATCCAGAAGATACTTCACCAAGGGCACATAGCAGATTAAGAACGATGTGTACGCCTATTGAATTTAAAACAGATGATTACAGATTAAAGATTGCGGAAAAAGCAGATAACGATTTGCTTGCCCTTAGCGAAAAGAGCTAACACCAGAAAGCGTAAAGCCATAGTTTAGCCGACCTGTTGCTTCATAAATAAATTAAGAAATTTTAAAGTTAGTAAATCTAACCGCAGCATACGCTAAGTCGAACAAATAAACTGTCGTATCCTGAAACTATAGATAATTCTGTTAATTAAAGCACATAAGTTCCAACAAAAAAAGATTTTATTGTCCTAGGTTTTCTCTGGATACTCTGCATTTTTGCTTTAACCAGCGGCTTAAACTCCTTCATGTTTCTTGCTTGATGCGCCTTAAGTTTTACATATTTTAGATACTTCCAGACCTTCTCATCTGGGTTTAAGTCTGGAGAATATGTAGGCAAGTAATAAACTGCTATTTTGTGTTTGTTATCTTTCACAAAATCTTTAACTTTACCAGCGATATGTGGTCTAGCGTTGTCTTCAATAACAATAATTTTTCTATGAGGATGTTGCCTCATAATCTGCTTAAGAAAATCAATATGTTCTTCTGCATGGATG
>CAYRMP010000124.1:0-2619 GCA_964425545.1 uncultured Methanosarcinales archaeon
TGTTTCAGCGAAGGTTTTAGTTTCATTTTTTTAATCCTACGATTTCCAGTTTTCCAAACTTGCCAGATGAAACTTGCCTTTGCTCTTTGAATTCGGAACACCAGCCATTTTCCAGCTTTACTTTATCACCCACATTTACTTTTTCAATATCATCATTCCACAAGGTAAGAGTTATTTCACCGGTAGAATCAGCGATGATAGCATTACATACTCTGCCTTCTTTGCCAAACTTGCTGAAAGATCGCGGTTCTTGTTTTGAAAGCACTTCCGCTTCTACAGTAATGCTGCCTTGGTTGGGCTTGATATCTTTAATGTTCATTTTACTTTCCCCGTTCTAATCGGTCCCGAAGCTGCACAATCTGAGGATAATATTGGCCCTGTACTTTGCGCGGAAGTTTTTCATAAACCGCAAAAAGACTGAGATAATTTTCCTTTTGTTCTTTGATGCTTCCTATTTCGGTCTTCGTAATCAATCGTTCCAATTCTTTTTCGTTCTGTAATTCCTCTTCCAACTGCTCTCGCAAAGAGTTAACTTTTACGTAAAAATTCTGTTTTTTTTTCTCGGATAGTTTCATGTACAAGGCATATATTTTCAAGTATAATTTCTTAACCTCATCAGTCGGCTCAGAATCTACCTTATGAGATGTTTTTTTAAGCATTCTGCGCAACTTATTGGCAGCAGAAAATTCCCAAATGATATACCATACTAACACTACCACTGTTACTGTAATGACAGAAAATAAAATAACCTGCATAGGGGAACCTTCCTCTGCGCCGGGCTGCAAGAGCAGATACACTGCTGCGCTTAAAGTTAAAGCAATTAATATCAAGATAATGATAGAAGCTGAAGAACCTTGCCGGTGCATTTCATGTTCTGTTGCTTTGTTCTCATCCATAATAATTAATCATTTTTTAATCGTTTATAAAAATTACTGTCAGAAAAAGCGGCAAGGCCTAAAGATAAAGAATCAAGACACCTAAGTTAATGAGAAGATAATTGAGATAATCTATCCAATAGTTGGGAGATTTTAACTCTCCCTTGTTGGGTTGTATCCCTGTCGCGGACAGTAACCGCGTTATCATCCAATGTCTCAAAATCGACGGTAATACAATAGCGCACCCCTGTTTCATCCGCCCGAGCATAACGCCGGCCAACTGAAGCCGCTTCATCGTAGAAGCAAGAAAAATTAGCTTTCATTTTAGCGAATACTTCTTCTGCTTTTGCAACCACTTCCGGCTTGTTTTTTACCAAAGGAAATACCGCGCAAAAGAAAGGCGCCAATTTTGGAGGCAAGTGCAGCACTATATTGCCTCTTTCTTTATCATCGTCATAATTAAGATCCAGCAAACTGTAGACATTCCTATCTACCCCGAAAGAAAGCTCCAACACGTGGGGAATAAACTTGCTTGCCGATTCTTCATCAAAGATTTCCATCTTTTGGCCGGAAACTCTTTCGTGGCCGGAAAGATCATGATTGGTACGATAATGCAGCCCGCCAACTTCAGTAAATCCAAATTCATGTAGATCAATTTCGATATCGAAATGATATTTATTGTAAAAAGCTCTTTCTTTTTCATCCAATTCGTAGAAACGTAATTTTTCTTTGGGTATTTTTAATACATCAAAATAAAACTGCTGGATTTTCACTAAATGATAAACATAAAATTGCGGCAATCCTTGGGAGACTAGTTCCTGAGCAGTTCGTTCTACTATTTGGTCATCTTTTCGGTCTTTTATCAGCAGAACTCTCGCTTTGTAATTTTTAACCAAATCAAAATATTTATGTTCATTCAATTTTGCCGGATTGAAAAATATCTGCAATTCCGCTTGAGTAAATTCTCTTTGACGAAGCACAAAATTGCGCGGCGAAATTTCATTCCGGTATGCTTTTCCAACCACTGCTAATCCTAAAGGTAACTTTTTTCTTTGCAGTTCATATTGTAATTTGAAATTGACGAAAGGCGACTGCGCTGTTTCAGGACGAAGAAAAGCGCGGTTTCCCTTGCCTGTCCCCAACTGTACCGGGAACATCATATTCATCACCGAAACAGGTTTTAATTTTGACTGGCATTTAGGACAAACCAGATTATGTTTTTCTATGAGTTTAGTCAATTGTTCTGGAGAAAGCCCCTCATGCCTGGTTTTGGTTTTAGCCTGAATGAAATGATCAGCCCGTTCTGAGAAATCGCACTTGGAACAGTCGACAATAGGATCAATAAAGTTTTCCAAATGCCCGGACGCTTTGAAGACATTTTCATGCATAATATTGGCTGCTTCTATTTCAAAGAAATTATCATCCAAGCCAAGAAAAAAATTACGCCAGAGATTTTCAAAGTTGTGTTTTAGTTTTTTGCCTAGATGGCCATAATCATAAAGTCCCGCTATTCCGCCATAGATCTCTGAAGAAGAATACATGAACCCTTTCTTCTTACAGAACACGGCAATATCTTGCGCTGAATGAACCATGCAGCCTTATTATAAAGGAGAATTATTAAAGGTTTCTGTTAAGAAACACTGAAGGTTTTACCTTCAACAATTTGCGGTTTGAGAGCCAGTCAAACACCGCCCCCTGGTGAACACATCAGTGGAAGGATAAAATTCTAAAAATAATAGATATT
>CAYRMP010000125.1:0-2610 GCA_964425545.1 uncultured Methanosarcinales archaeon
TAATTTTACAAAACGCGGGAAGCGTAAAGCTAATCCTAAAGCATGGCTGGGGCTTTTAGTGATTTCGGCGGCTAAAACTTCTACCACTACTGCCGGTTCAAACCAGACTTCCGGCTTGATCTCGCTGATTACAACCCTAGCAGGTTTATGTTCAACTTGATACTTTTTTAGTTTCTTGGGAAGCTCAACCAACATTTCATCGGTTAACCCTGTTCCCAATTTGGTTACAGTCTCAAAAGTATCCTCTTTTTCATTGTAACAGGCGCAGAGCAATGCTCCATAAGTCCCAGACCGTTTTCCTTTGCCATGGAACGCGCCAATAATCACTAAATCAAAAGTATCGGTCATCTCGGCAGCATATTCTTTTTTCCATTTGATCCAGTTCCAGCCCCGAGTTCCTGCTTGGTATTCAGAATCCATGCCTTTGATCATGATCCCTTCTTGTTTTTCTTTCAACATTTTCTGAAAGAATTGATCTACTTCATCTACGTCATCAGTAACTATCCTGTCAGCGAGGGTGAGATGTTTTCCTTTACTGACTATTTTTGCTAATTGCCCGCTTCGCTTTTCATATGTTTCATGCAGGAATGATTCTCCATCATAATATAGAAGATCAAACAGCTTTAATTGCACCGGCACTTTTTTGACATATTCTTCAATGTCTGTTTTTCGCTTGCGCTGCATCAATACTTGAAAATGCAGCGATTTACCTTCTTTATCGATAGCTACCACTTCGCCTTCTACCACAAATTCTTTTGCTGAAACCCGTTCTTGCAGATGCTGAACTACATCAGGAAACTGTTCCGTAATATTGTCCATCCTTCTTGAGAAGAGCGTAATCTTACCATTCTTGGTTTTGTGAGCTTGGATACGTTCCCCATCATACTTTGTTTCAACAGCAAGCTTGCCGGGAATCTTTTCATGAACTTCATCTAAAGCATCTACTCGCTGAGCTAGCATCATCTTAATCGGCCGGCCGACATGCACGTCAATCTTTTCAATGCCTTTCAAGCCTTTTCTTGCTAATGTTTCAGCGATAATTCCCACGTCAGGACAGATATTGTAGGCTTTTTCCAGCAGTTCTTTATTCTTCTTGTCGCCAGTATGAGCAATTGCTAACGCATCAAGCACAGTCATGTCTCCTGCGCCCATCCGTAATGTTCCTAACGCTATCCTGATGATGTACTTTGCTCCTTTGCTGGAAGATTTTTGCAAAAGATTGACCAGGAGGTTAATTTTTTCTTCCTGGGAACCAGTTCCGGTAGTGTTCGTTATTTTATGTAATTTTTCAAACAGTTCTTTGACCGTCAATTTTCCAAGAGGTACCAAAGTTTGCGGCTTTTTTTGTAATAGTTTTTCTGCCGTCAAACCAGCGTCGCCAGTTTCCCGTATGGTTTTCTTGACTTTAGTTTCATCTACACCAGCAGTTTTAGCGATGGCTTTGAGAGCAGATTTTTCCGCTATGCCTAGGACTACTCCTTCATATTCAGAAGCAATCCTTCCTAAGGTGAGATAAGAGATAACAGCAATGTCCTCTTCAGGAACTGTTTTAAAGAAATCAGAAAGTATTTCCCGCATCTTGTTGCCGGAAGAAGTCTTTTCCAGCTCTTCGAACAAATCTGCGAGTTTTTGGAAGTCCATTGCTCAAGTGAGAAGTTTTGCTTATATAAAGTTTACTTGTGAAGTTAAGAAAGTTAACCGGATTAACAATATCTAATTACTTTATGACTATTCTAAAACTACAAACTTTTTGAATTCTTCTTTTATCTTTTCACTGATGCCTTTTGGTTTTTTTCTGTAGAATCTTTCGATCTTGCTTGCATCTCGATGCGCAACACCATAAATTTTAGTCCTGTTTTTAGGCGTGCATTCTCTCCAATCCCCGCTTTCTGAAGAAAGCATCATCTCGCACATCATGTTCCTTTCATGCACTTCATGTAAAATAATCAATTTTATTTCCCTAGGTCCAATGTCATCATCAATCCAGATCTCATTTTTGGGAATAAACGGGTAGATTAAATCATGCCCGCCTTCAGTGAAGTCTATATACATGAAATCTCTTACCAATTTTCCGTTGACAATCCAAATGTTAGAATTTTTACCGTATCCTTTGATTCTTTTTTTCTTCAGATTCTTTAAATCGTCATTGATGGATCTCAATTCAGTCCTTTTTTGCAGTTCAAGTGCGCTGGCCCTTTTAAGCGCATAATTGTAAGTTCTTCCTTCAGACATCAACTTATGTTCTAACAGCAGGTGCTGTATGAAATATTCTGTTTCTTCTTCTCCGTATTCTTTATCAATCCAAAACTCATTTTCAGGTATAAACTTAAACCGGAAATGCTGGCCAAAATTAGTGAACTCTTTATGGATGCGGTTTCTGATATAATTACCGTTGACAATCCAAACAGAAAATCCACCGATAGTCTCAATCAGTTTTAAGTACGGTTTGACTATCTTATCCATTTTTAATTAGAGGTGTGATTTTTTTTGTATTTATTAAATTATCTTTATTTTGGTTGGTGTCGTATCCTAAAACTATTTCCCTTCGATAGAATAATAGTTAACGACATAAATAATGCATAAATTTCTGCGTAAAAATATGTTCGTTCC
>CAYRMP010000126.1:0-2590 GCA_964425545.1 uncultured Methanosarcinales archaeon
CACAATCACAACGTAAATCTTATAAGACATCTCCCAATACTTCCCCTATGAAAGATAAAGTGATTTTAGGATTAATTGAACAAGTTACTGTACATGGAAGTAATGGTAAGGAAGCAGAAGTATTGGCCCGCGTGGATACAGGAGCTACTTCATCTTCTATTGATTACGTTCTTGCCGGAGAATTACAATTAGGTCCAGTGATAAGTTCTAAAGTGATTAAATCTGCTTCGGGAATTAAAAAAAGACCGACAATTAAAGTTAAAATAACATTGAAAGGAACAAAAATAGAAGAAGAATTCACGTTAGCTGACAGAAGCCACATGACCTACAGAATATTATTGGGGCAAAATATTCTTAAAAAAGGCAATTTTTTGATTGATCCATCAAAGAGAGTAGAAACAAAATGAAGATTTCAAAAGGGAGAGAAGTATTGTCTAGGTGAACAAATGAAAGCAGCCCTTATCTCTTTAGGAAGTAAAAGTTCGCTCATGACCGGCGAAGCGATGAAAAAATATTTTGATTATGTTGAACAGTTAGAACTTAAAAAAATTGAAATCCGCCTGGGAAAAGAAAGCGGTATTTTTTATGAAGGTAATCCTTTAGACAATTACGACTGCGTCTATGTAAAAGGATCATTTCGTTATGCTAATCTTCTTTGTTCCATCACTTCCATGCTAGAAGGGAAAGTAAGTTATATGCCCCTTCCTACTAGCACTTTTACTATAGTGCATAATAAACTTCTCACTCATTTAGTATTGCAGCAGCAAAATATACCGATGCCGCGTACATATCTATCTTCTACCATTGAAACTGCAAAAGAATTGCTGAAAAGAGTAAATTATCCCATCGTTATGAAATTTCCTGAAGGAACACAGGGAAAAGGCGTCATGTTTGCTGATTCCATAAGTTCTGCATCTTCATTGCTCGATGCCTTAGGAGCGCTTAATCAGCCTTTCATTATCCAGGAATACATAGATACCAGCGGAACAGATATCCGTGCTTTAGTGGTCGGCGATAAAGTAGTGGCTGCCATGAAACGGAAAGCTCAGACTGAGGAAAAAAGAGCCAATATACATGCTGGCGGTAAAGGCTTACCTGTACAGTTGAGCAGAGAAATAACTAATCTTGCTATAGCTACTGCAAAAGCGCTGAAGGCAGAAATCTGCGGAGTGGATATATTGGAAGGTCCAACCGGACCATTGGTCATCGAAGCAAATATTTCTCCTGGACTGCAGGGGTTGAGCGAAGTAACCACTGTCAATCTGCCGGACCAAATTGCCAGCTTCTTATATCAGAAAACAGAAGAGAATCTAAATAGTGAAAAGAAAACCGCCACAGATAAAGTCATGAAAGAACTGCCTCTGGAAGGAAACAGTGATTCCATTCAAGAAGTAATCACTCATTTGCTTTTCCGAGGAGAAAGAATTCTGCTGCCGGAATGGGTTACTAGAATGTGCCGCTTTACTGAGCAGAAAGAGTACGCCGTGCGTTCTAAGAAAGGTAAAGTAGAAATTGAAGAAATGAAGTGATTATAATTTTTCTATTATGGTTATTAATTTATTTATTGTTATCAATTTGCTTATTAGGAAATAACTTACACTCATTTCAAAACATACGAAAATTAAGGTTATTTCCTATAGCTTATTAATCTACTTCTTCTTCCTGATTGATCTCGTTGCTTGCTTTAAAGGAGTTTCCCGCTTAAGTTTAGGCTTAAACCAAAGAAGATAGATAATCGGTAATAAGCCCGCAGTATTCAGCAACAAGATAGCAATGTACCAGCCTTTCTGCTTATTCTGAGCAGAATGCCATAAGCCAAATCCTTTCCAGATCAATTCCCACACTGAAAGCAAAACTAATAGAACGAAAAAATTTACTGGGTGCTGGTAAAAACCATACATGATATCAGTATACATAATAGATATGCATCACTTTCCATATTTAAATTTTTGTATTCAGGGATAAAGTCAATTTATCGTCATCTCCACTTTTTTTGCCATTTTGATTAAATCTAGCAATTTATTCTTTCCCAACGGAAGAATCAATCCTGCCTCTTGTGCCGGCGTTTTTTGATTAAGCATGCTATGCGGATTGATATAATTATGCAGCATTTTACATAGTGCTGATGTTGATGCTGCACCTTCATGCGTTTGAAATACATTCAGAGCATCAAATCTTCTGCTCAGTTCTCGATTGTGTCTTTCAACAGCATTGTTATTATGCTTCAATCCAAATTTTTTACAGGCAATCGGCACTCCAAAATTTAGTTCGGTTATTTTGTAAAATAATTTTTTCCACCGGTTTTTTTAATTCTTGCTCGTACTGTTCCAGCATCTGTTTGTAGCACCATGTTTTAATTTGCTGAAGAAATGACACACATGCTTCCAATGTTCTCTCTATGACGACAATTTCCGCAAGAACAAACTTTGTTTTGCTGTCAATAGCAGTTAGCCGATATTCCCAATGGTCTTTGACTTTGGCGTATTTCTCATCGAAGTGGATACGGCCCTTAATCTTTGGAGTACCGAGTTTCTGCGGCTTTGCGTGGATATTAGCTGGCTTTGTCCAGCTTATTAAAATAAGAAATCCT
>CAYRMP010000127.1:0-2581 GCA_964425545.1 uncultured Methanosarcinales archaeon
CAAATTCATAATGTGTTAAGCCAGCTAAAAGTACCGGATTGAGTTCTTTTTCCTGATTAATCCATTCTAAGAGGTTTTGGATTAATTCTTGGACTTCTTCCACTTTTGGCGGTATGAAAACAACTTCACCAGTAATTTTATTGCCTACATACACTTGGACTTTTCGATATGCCTCTTCGTGTTGCGGATTTTCCAAAGTCTCTTTAGCTACATCTTTATGAAGTTTTAAAAGTAATTTTTCTGTAATCTTTCCATTTTCTTGATATTTTTGAATATTGGTAAGAACATTGAGATAATTGAGGACTTCCTGCTTTTCTTTTCTGGTGGCGGTTATTTTTCTGCCTTGCGCTAATTGGCTTACTTCTTCTAATGTGAGTTTGTTGCCCTCGATAGCGGTAGAAGCATGAGCCGAGCGGATTAACGCATCTCTACGTAATGAAACTTCCCATTTTGGAATTATTTTAGAGTTGAGAATAGTATCTCTGGCTTGGGTTATTTTCAAGAGATTATTTACAATTTGCTGGGTATATTTGAAGTTGGGTTTGAACATTTTAATCAGCCTCTTTTAATTTAGTTTGTTTTCCTTCTTGAATGTCTTTTTCGAGTGCTTTTAATCTGGTGCAGATGATCATTCTGAATTTTGGGATGCCTTCCGCTGATATGCTATTGCTTATTTTAAGTTTTTCTGCCAATGCAAAGCTTCGAATATCACCACAAATCTTCAATCCGTAATAAGCTTTCCACGGGCACGGATATCTGCCCTTCCGCTCTTTTGACTAAAACATAGCAGCCCACAATTTCTGCCCTCGTTGGAGTGATAATATCAATTATTTTCTGCAGGCTTTTTCCCGTCGTAAATACATCATCAACAATAGCTACTTTATCTTCCTTAGTAGGAACATGTCCTTCAATTATTCTTTTGATGCCGTGGTCTTTTGGCTCATCTCTTACTAAAGATAAGTCTCTTAAGTATAAAGTAGAAACAGCTGCCGCTAAAGGCAGCCCTCCATATCCTCCGCCGGCAATACAGCTGACCTTATTTGGAATTTTTTCTCCTATTCTTTTTGCTAATAAGTAAAAAGCTTCTGCATTCCCGTATGCTTTTTTTAAATCAATATAATAATGGGAAGCACCACCATGGCTTAGCTCCACTTCTCCATGATGTACTATCTGCAGGTATTTTAATCTCGCAATTAAATCTTTTTGCATGTTCTCACGCCTCTTTCATTCTTTATTTCTTTCAGGGGCTTAATATCCCATAGCTTGCTGCGATCGGGATTTTTATTCATTCCTCATGTATTACGATTAACGACTGGGTTTTATCGATCCCTTCTATTCTTTGTAATTTTGTCAGCAGGACTTGATCGAATTCCGCTACGCCCTTTACCCTAACTGTTGCTACAATGTCTGTTCCTCCTGAAACAATATCTGCCCTCTCCACAAAAGGAAAATTCTTCAGTTCTTTGGCAACATCATACTGTGATTTCTTTTTCTCTTTCAATTGGGAAAGGTTAACTGATACCAGCACATATGCCCTGAATCCCTGTCCAACTTTAACCTGATCTAAATCAACTGTGAATCTTTTTATAATTTTTTCTTTTTTTAATCTTTGGATGCGGTTATGAACGGTCGTTATGGGCAAGCTGGTCTTTTTTGCGATTTGCCGGGTAGCATAATCTGCATGTTCCCGTAAAACTTCAATAATTCTGCGGTCCTTCTCGTCGATATTAGGTTCCACATGGAACAGATGTTCCATTTTTATATAAATATTTCGTATATCTAGTAATATTTTTCATTATTTTCGGAATAGATTTAAGAATTGGTTTATCTCAAACCCCCAATATGTGCGGAATAATCGGTATCTTTGGAACAAAAGGGCAGGAGGCAAGACGTTCTCAGGCTCTGAAAATGGCTTCTACTATCCGGCATCGCGGTCCAGACTGGAGCGGTATATATAGTGACGATTATTGTCTTCTTGCTCACGAGAGATTATCGATCGTTGATGTTGAGCATGGTGCGCAGCCATTATATGATACTGCCAGAGGAAGAGTGCTTATCGTTAACGGCGAGATTTATGATCATCAGCGGCTTCGCACTACTCTAAAGAAAGAGCACCAGTGGCAGACTAATTCAGATTGCGAAGTGCTGTTGTATCTCTACGAAGAACAAGGTCCAGAATTTTTATCTAAAATAGATGGTATCTTTGCCTTTTGTTTGTACGATCCTGCGACAAAAGAATATTTCATCGCTCGCGATCATATCGGCATTGTGCCGTTATATCTCGGCTGGGATCAAGCCGGGGTAATGTATGCAGCCAGTGAAATGAAAGCGCTGGAACCTTATTGTGAAAAAATGCAGGAATTTCCGCCGGGCCATTATTATGTGGGTTATGCGGGAAGCAAAAAAGAAGGCAAGGAAGAATTAGTCAAGAAAGAATTTGTTAAATGGTATAAGCCAGAATGGGCGGACTCAATTCCCACCACGCCAGTATCGCTTCCTCAGCTGCGGCTGGAATTAGAAACAGCAGTGAAAAAACAATTGATGTGCGATGTTCCATACGGTGTTTTAATCTCTGGCGGAT
>CAYRMP010000128.1:0-2489 GCA_964425545.1 uncultured Methanosarcinales archaeon
CATTTATGCACTGCCATTTCTAGCAATTGGCACTGGGTGTGCGCGACGATTGATATGAAAAGTTATTGAGGTGGGGGTTTTTAAAGGTTTTGTATTTTCTTCAGACCAAAAGCTTTAAATATCCAAACTACTATATTGTAAGTATGGGCCAAGAAGTTATTGAGAGAGAGTTTGCGATTAGATCTTCGCGTGTTGAAAATTATTTAGAGGGTTTAAAAGGTAAAGGTGAGCTTGACTGCTATGCAGTTAAGCCTGTTGTTGATGCTGAAAAAACCGAAAGAGAAACTACTATTAGAATAAAACGTGGTTGTGAACTAACCCAAACATATGGGGGGGCTCTCTCATATATATTCCAACAATCCGCCAATGCGTGTATAGTAAGATATGAATCAAATGGGCGCAACTACTTACTTTCTAAAATCGAAGATAGAAATCTGCGTTTAAAAATACAAAGACTAGTTGTTAAACCAGAAGATGTTCCGGCTACACCAATTACAGTATCACCTGAAGGTAGAATTGTTCATGGCTTTACGGTTAAAATTCCAAACACTAATGATTCGTCCAATTTCGGTGATCCTAGATTTACAGATGCTGAAATGCAGTTATTCGATGATCCTTCATGCGTGAGGATTATGAATCCGGAGGATGAACTCTTTAATGAAATTTTAAAACTTGAAGCGTCAAGTGCTTCTGACTAAAACTTCCCATAATTACTTCATCTCGCTCTTGAGTTCGCCCTTCTCCCACAATTTTTTGCATTCGGCCAGAGAAAGCTTTTCGCATTTGCCATGACGCATTTTCATGTACATTTTTTCAGAAACTTCTTTTACTTTTGCTTTGACACTAGGCTCGACAAAAATTCTTATAAAGCCGGGGACATCTTTCGGCATGGGATCCTCATCCATTAATGTAAAGCACATGTCATAATCTCCCGCATAGCACTTTTTTGCTTTGTCAACTTTATGCCGGCAGAAGTCCCTATACTTTGCAGGGTTTTTTGAGCAGTCGCACTTTTCAGTGTCGTCTATGCAGGCAAGAATTATTTCTTTAGTCTCTTCTGCGAATTTTCCCTTAATCTGCTCTTTCTGTAAATTTATCAGCGGTCTCAGCAAAGCATCTAAAGGAATTTTGATAAAAGCAGGAACATTCTCTGGAATATAGGAGCTCATTGCATCAAGCTTTTCGCACGAGTCAATATTTTTTTCAGACTGGCATTCTATTTGCAGGGCCCTCCTTTCTTGGCAGTCTTTTCTGTGGGCTGAGGGAATGCTCTCGCATTTGCACGCGCCCGGATCGAGAACGCATTCCCTTCCTATGTCTAGAGCCTGCTGAAGGTATTTATTTTTTTCAGATTCTATTTTTGATTTTATTGTAGACTTCAAAAAGGGCTTTAGAAATTCTGGAGTTCCTGGGGGAACTATTTCAAAATCTTCAAGCCTGTCGCAGAGCTGGCCAGTTTCTTTGCAGGCTTTTGCAGTTTTTATCTGATCGCTGCAGAAATTTTCATACTCCTTCTTCGGAAGGCTTGAGCAGTCGCACTTGTCAATATCAGCAAAACAACTATCAATCTTTTTTCCGGCCTCATTCTTTACTTCTGCAAAAGCCTCGCTTTTCTTTTTTTCACAGTCAGAGGCTACATGGCCTAAAGAGGAGCAGTCGCAGTTAAGTGGGTCTGATTGGCACTGGCTTATAATTTCAGCTTTAGGAATTTGATTTTGCGCGCGGACTTTTCCGCAAATTTCCCGCGCAAGCTCATTTTCTATTTGCGAGCAGTCGCAGGATTTCAAATCTTTGAAGCATCTATCTCTAAACTCATTTGCTTTTTTTATCTGAACAGAAACCGCGCGGTCGCACTCTTTTTTCGCGCTTTCATCTGGCATAGAAGAGCAGTCGCATTTTTCTGGGTTTGCTATGCAGTTTGATTTCGCCTGCTCGATTTTCTGCTGCAATTCAGCAGTTTTCTTTTGATTATCATCAGAAGCCTGCTGCGCAAAAGCCGGTGGGAGAAGCAGAAGAAAAACAATAGAAATCAAAATAATTTTTTGCATGAAAGATTTTCAGTTTTTCTATTTATAATGCTATCTTCCGAATCTCATCCTTCCAGAAAAAACTCTTCTGCCTAATTATGAAACTTGTATGTTGTTTCATCTCTCTGCTCAATTTCCACAATTCGCACTTTATTTTCCTTTTCAGCAATTTTGTAGACAACCCTGTATTTTCCTATTCTGATTCTGAATGTGTTCTCCTCGCCAGCAACTTTTCTAACATCATCAAAAACCACCCAGTAAATTGGGTGATATGAATATTAATGGGTGGTTTAGGATATCCAGATACCACAGATATATTTTGTGGTTTTCTGAAACCACATATTAAAAAATAGGTGATATCTGTCTATAAAGCTTGAATGGCACCGGAACATCTTTCAAAACTTCACATAGCTCATTAACCCTTGCGCGCATTTTTTCATCTAGGTTCTCATAATCTTTTTT
>CAYRMP010000129.1:0-2484 GCA_964425545.1 uncultured Methanosarcinales archaeon
CAATCAAACAGCGTATTTTCGCCACGACAGACGGACCGCCAAGCACTTTGACCACTGGACTTATATGTACGAATTTCAGAAATCTTTATAAATCAACCCTTAATATAGAATCGCATGGTAACCAGAATAGGAACAAAACAACGAAAAACCAGGCATAAACTTACCCTTCACTATCGCCAACGAGGAAAATTACCTCTTAGCCAATATTTTCAGGAATTTAAGGAAGGAGATAAAGTAAATCTTAAGATCAATTCCAGCGTACAAACAGGTCAATTTTATCCTCGTTTCCATGGTTTGACAGGAGTAGTAACCGGTAAAAGGGGATTTTGTTACCAAGTTAAAATTTACGATCAGAACAAAGAAAAGAAACTTTTTGTTCATCCCATCCATCTTAAAAAACAGGAATAATTCGGAGATAAACTACCATGCCCGCACCACAATTCGTATCAGAAACACCGCTTGCACTTGCTGAAGTTAAGAGTATCTTGCAGTCAGTAGGACAGCGTGACGGAAGCTTGAATTTCCTTTCCAATAAAGCTAAAGAACAGCAAGAAGTATTTGTTACTTTGCCGCTCAAAAAGAAAGAAGAATTGTATGCTAAATTGACTGGGTTGAGCCTTACCCGTCTTAAGGAAGAACATTATTGTAAGATAATCGATTTTCTCCCTCAAAATCTGGAGGAATTAAAAGTAATTCTGCAATCCTACCCTTTGAGCTTATCTAAAAAGGATCAGGAAAGCATTGTAGCTGCAGTAACAGAAATAGCTCCTAAATGAACGCAATTTTTATTAAAGAGAAGACATTACTAGCTATTACATTGAATTCCAAGATAAAAAAATGAACACCATAACGGAACCAAAACCTGTACGAGAGGAAAATGCAATCGTATTGGATCACCTGGAAAATGGGTATCCTTTCGAACAAGCTGCAGTCAAGACCCCCATAGTGCAAGCTCTTGGTGTAAGTCATCTCACTCTTCTAGAATTGATCCCTAAGAAGGGGGTTACATTACAGCCGATGCAGAAAATATACATTGGTGAAGGTAAACGTGAAGAAATCCACCATATCAAAGGTCGGATTCCCGTAGAAAAGCTTACCGCTACTGCCGGCAACACTTTAATGGAAGCAGTAGAAGAAATAGTTACTGCCCAGGAAAGCAGATTCGTGGAATTTTTCAACAAAGCCCAGCCGCTAAGTATGAGGATGCACCAGTTGGAACTCTTACCCGGGTTGGGGAAAAAGCATATGTGGGAAGTATTGAATGCCCGCAAAGAAAAACCTTTTGAAAGTTTTGATGATATCCAAGACCGAGTCAAACTACTTCCAAGTCCTAAGCAGTTAATCGTCAAAAGAATAATTGCTGAAATTGAAGGTAAAGAGAAATATAGGATATTTAGTAATTAGGAATTCTAGTAATTAGGATTTTATTAAATAAATTTCTTAAATCTATTTATTTTTTATAGCTAACTTAAAAGTAATACACTACCACAGCATTTTCCATTTTCGGTCTTTTTCTTTCTGTCTGACTAAATCAGTCATTCCCGCCTTGGCAGATCGCTTCAGGAATTCGGAAGCAATCATCTTAACCCGCAAACCATTCACTTCAACGTCATTCTGAAAGAAGCCATAACGCTCTAAAAGTTTGTCCAATATTTTTGCTTGTGTTTCAAGATTAACCTGTAATATTCCGGAAGCAGCTACATGGTACTCTTTTTCCAGTTCTTTTAGTTTCTTCAGCTGGGAAAGCAATTCTTTAGTATCAACTTGAATATCATTCAGAAATTCAGCAATTGCTTCGATATCTGTGAGCACATCAACTTTTTTAGTAGGTTGCTTTCTGCCGAATAGCTTCCACTTCTTTTTGAACATGAGAAAATCAATCCTTTTAAGAATATAAATCTTTCGAGGGGATTGTTTAAGTGTTCAATGTCTAAGTGCCTAACTATCCTTCACTCTTACCTTTACCTTTTCAGAAAACTCCAGCGGAAATTCCTGATGATATCTTTTTCCGTACTTCAATGCCAATTCAGCTTTATACAATTCTTTTCCCAAGTAAGCAGCATGTTCCAAGTGCGAAATTAGTTTTTTTTTGATGATAGTATTGTAAATCTCAACCGCGTTAGCGCCATACACCAATTTAGTAATAACATGCTGGTAAGTGCAGAAGCCAGCTTCAATACGTTTTTTCTTTTCATTCAGCCGAATTAAGAAATAACCTTTCGGATCAGGACGCCATTCTTTCGTCAGATTGTAGCTGGCTTTAATCACTTCTTTAATATTTTCTGTTTGCTTGAAAAACTTGTATCTGGGCTTAGCCATCTTATAAGTATTCTATTTATGGTATATAATAGTTCTGTTTCATGAGCCCTGTCCAGAAAGAGCCACCCGCCTGGCCAAGAAGAAGACGAGAGAATGTTTATTTCAATCAAAAATTAAGCCCTATCCTTTCGAATGTTAATGGCGAGGATAGGTCGAGTCTTCGGC
>CAYRMP010000130.1:0-2471 GCA_964425545.1 uncultured Methanosarcinales archaeon
TGAACACCATTCTGAACCACCATCATCTGCTAAAGCAACAATTGAAGGGAATGAAGAATATTCTGCCTGATTTCCATTAATGACTTCACTCCCTTTTTTCGGAGAATCAAACAGCTGAACATTTTCTTGATTTAATCCGGTTTCTGAAACACACCCAACAACAGACAAAATTGCACCGATCGTTAAAGAATTATTTTTCATATTCATTTTGATAAAATAGTTTTTGTTTAGTTTAAAAGAATTTCTCTAGTAGAGAACAACCCTAAAAATAATTTTATAACAAACATATAGAACATATGTTTACAGAAGATTAAACCAATGGAATAAAATGAAATTTTCTACTGAGCATTAATGATTCCTTCAAGAACAGAATGGTTCTTAAATTTAGAAAGGTATAACCACTTTTCTGCAAGACTCATATCATGATAAAAATCAAACTGATTAAGTTCCCTTAACAATTCCTTGGCTTTTCCATGTGAAGAACCTGAACGATAGATATAATCCGGATCTATTTCTTCTTCAACAAGGATAGCCATTATTTCTCTAATGGTTTCGTCGCAAGAAACATATTCTTTAGGATGTAATGAATAATGCATATGATGGCCTAATTCATGGATGATTGTGCCTTTAATTACTGGTTTAGGTTGGGGGGCCAATAGGACAGAAACCCCTTCTTTTACATCATAACGTCCAATGGCATCATCAGCGAATAGTTCTTTCTGCGCTGTAGGATGAACGTATGCAAACGGCACTCTTAAAATATTAGCGTAAGAACCTAGGGAAGAATAGTTAGGATTAGATTTAAGGCGATTAATATCATCACTAAATCTTTTCATCCAATCAACACCGCGGATATATGCATTCAATAACCATTCAATATCATATTGCGCATTAGTTCGTCGTAGATAACTATTAGTTTCTTTTTCATCTATTTCGTGGATATTTAACACGGGAGTGGCAGCAATGCCTTTGGAGACACGATCAAAATGAATAGTTGCTAATTTCCTCCTTATCGGTATCTGTTCTATCCCCGTAGTGATAATAATATCGATGCTGTTTGTTATCATATAGTAGTTAATTTATCGCTTATTTTAAAACTTTTCTATCCTAAAATTAAAACCAAATCTTTATATAAAATAAACCTAATTGAAGAGCTAGAGGGAGAGCTAGGCTGGCGCGCTAGTCCTGCGTTGTGACCGTGAATGGACTTTACACGGAGCCGAAGCCCAAAGAAGGATTAGTTTGGTTTTGCTGGTCTTTATAGTCTTTGACGACGATTTGTCCCCTGGGATGGGCTTGCTGGGAACCAGGTCAGGTCCGGAAGGAAGCAGCCTTAACCTGCAATCTTCATGTTCGGGGGAGCGCAAATCCGAGAAGCTGTAAGGGTTAACCATCAAAGCTTAGCTGGTTCGACCGCGGGCATGCCCCTAAACTTTTTTTTATTTATTTATTTATTTATTTATTTCTACTCTATCCCCCACTTCATAATCTGCAGGAAAGGCCAGCTCTACCACATATTTCCCTCTTTCTTTGGAGTTCCAGAAGGTGAACGGCTTAAAATGTCTTTTTATCTCTACGATTTCTTTGTTTTTATTTAAAATTAAAACATCTATGGGATAGAAAACGAAGAACATATGCAAAGACACCTTTCTTTCTCTATTGAAAGTCATAATGAGATTGTGTTTCTGTCGAAACATCAATCCTCGGGCTTGTGAAAAAAAAGAATTGCAAATAATCTCTTCATTGGAAATTATTTTCTGAGTGGTATTGTGAATAATCATTTTTACTGAAAAAGAAAGAAGCTAATATTATAAATACTTTCACTTAAACTTCCATCTTCCAGAGCTCATCTCCAACATAATGGATATTCTTAATCACTTTTCCTGAGCCCATGGATTTTATTTCTTCGCTATTGAAAAGAGCGATTCCTACCGCTAAGGGCTTATGGTTATTTTTATCGATAATCGTTACAAAGTCTTCTTTAGCGATTCCTTCTTCAACATCTACTATTCCCGGACGCATAACATCTGCGCCATTGACTACAAACTTTACGGCACCCATATCTACGGTGATTTTTTTAAGGAGATCGTTTTCCTGAAGAAATTTTAGAGTAGGCACAAGACGTTCATTATAATAAAAAAATGAGGGCTGTTTATTGATGAAGATGATTTTATATTTGTCTTCAATTAATTCTACTTGATCTTTTTTGCTGATTTCAAGTTTATAATCACCTAATTCTTTGCTTAAGTCTTTGCTGCGTAATTGGGTGCGTTTCATTTTGTGTTTTTAGATTCAATCTTTGATTAAATCTTCTTTTTTTTCTTTAAGATAAGGTGAATTATAATTAATAAAACAGTCAAAGGCAGGTAAATCGCCAGCATGTAAATGCCTGAAGCGAAAAGGAAAGCTACCACCACAACTGCAAGATTATTGATGGTATGCATCTTATAGTACCAGTAACCGGTCCAGTA
>CAYRMP010000131.1:0-2465 GCA_964425545.1 uncultured Methanosarcinales archaeon
AACTGATCTGGAAAACAATTCTTTATCTAAACTTTTATCAAATCCTGCCATTTTAGCCTCCATGATGAGCGATTTAAAATGTAGGTCAAGAAAATGCAAATTTCCAGTGCCTACCATTTATGTCTCTGATAAATCAAAAAGCAGTTTTATTATAAAGGTATCGTTGTCAATATCATTTTTTTTAATTCCTAAATTTTATCCTTATGATGGGGGTATTCTTCTTTTTCTTATATTATTATTATTATTATTATTATTAAACTTAAATATCTAAATTCACAACATCCTTAGCATGTTTCTCAATAAAATCTCTTCTTGGCTCTACCTCATCGCCCATAAGAATAGTAAATGTTTGGTCAGCAATAATTGCGTCTTCTGCGGTAACTAATTTCAATTTACGTACGGTCGGATCCATTGTCGTTTCCCATAACTGTTGTGGATTCATCTCTCCCAGACCCTTGTAGCGCTGAATTCCTACTCCTTCACCCATCTCTGTTACCAATTTATCTTTTTCGGCATCAGTGTAGACGTACTCCACGCGTTTTCCTTTCTGCAGCCGGTATAATGGAGGCATGGCAATGTAAACATGTCCTTTTTCTACCAAAGGAGTCATGTGGCGGTAAAAAAAGGTTAGCAATAAAGTCATGATGTGTGATCCGTCTACATCAGCATCAGTCATAATCACGACTTTATCATAGCGTAATTTAGCAACGTCGAATTCTTCTCCTGCTCCTGTTCCTAAAGCAATGATCATGGCAATAATCTCTTTGTTTTCCATAATCTTGTGCAGTCGTGCTTTTTCTACATTGAGTATTTTTCCACGCAGGGGAAGAATAGCTTGAAATTCACGGTTGCGGCCTTGCTTAGCGCTACCGCCGGCTGAATCTCCCTCAACAATAAATATTTCACATTTAGTAGGATCTCTGCTGCTGCAATCAGCAAGTTTTCCCGGTAATCCTGCGCCGTCAAGAGCGCCTTTTCTTCTGGTTAATTCTCGCGCTTTACGAGCAGCTTCTCTGGCTCTAGCTGCGTCAATACATTTCCCGATGATAGTTTTTACGGAAGCAGGATTTTCTTCAAAATAAGTAGTAAGTTCATCATTCACTACGGAGCTGACTACCCCATATACATCGCTGTTTCCTAGCTTAGTTTTAGTCTGGCCTTCAAATAATGGTTCTGGAACTTTGACTGATATGACTGCGGTAAGCCCTTCTTTCAGGTCATCTCCTGTAAGCTTAATTTCCTTGCCGTTCAATATTTTTTTAGCAAAATTGTTTAACACCCTAGTAAGAGAGGTCTTAAACCCAGAAAGATGCGTGCCTCCTTCGATAGTATTGATATTATTGACGAAGGAAAAGATGTTTTCTTGATAACTGGCATTGTAACGCATAGAAATTTCTACAACGATGTTGTCCTTGCTTTTTTCAAAATAGATGACAGAGTGAAGCGGTTGCTTGTTTTGGTCCACGTACTCGACAAATTGCTTAATGCCGCCTTCGTACTTGAAAAAATCATGTTTGTCCTGCTCACGCTCGTCAACCAGTTCTATTTCTATGCCTTTATTGAGGAAAGCTAATTCTCTGAGACGTTTGGCTAGAATATCATAATGGTATTCGGTCTCAGGAAAGATTTGCTCATCTGGCTTGAAGTGGATGATGGTCCCTGTTTCATCTGTATCGCCAATAACCTTGACCTCATTAAGCGGATTTCCTTGAGAATATTGCTGGTAGTGGACTTTTCCATTCCGTTTTACTTGGACTTCTAAAGCAATAGATAACGCGTTAACCACGCTTAATCCCACTCCGTGCAAACCGCCAGATACTTTATATGATTCTTTATCGAACTTTCCTCCGGCATGAAGTTTTGTCAGCGCAACTTGCAAGGCAGTCATATTATATTTAGGGTGAACGTCAACCGGTATGCCTCTCCCATTATCAAAGACAGTGATAGAATTATCGGTGTGGACAATGACTTTAATTTTAGTACAGTAACCAGCTAAGGCTTCATCAATAGAGTTATCTACTATCTCCCAGACCAGGTGGTGTAACCCGCGGATGCTGGTGTCTCCAATATACATGCCCGGTCGTTTTCTGACTGCTTCGAGACCTTCCAGTACCTGTATTTGCGCTGCCCCATACTCTTTTTTTTGGGCAGGAGTACCTGTGGCAGGAGCCGTTTTTGGGTCTGATTTAGTGTCTGGAGTTGGTTCCATTTTTGTAGTTTTGGGAAATTGGCTTTATCGACGATAAATCCTAGAAATAACGGGTGTTTTTTGCTTTATAAAACTTGTGGTGATTTAGTAGTTATTCAAAGAATTCAATTGAAAACTTTATGAGGAATTAATTAATGTTATTTTTCACACTTCATCTGCCCGCCAATGAGGATTGACTCCCATGCCGCTATGACTATCTTTTCGCAAGAATCCTTCCCAAGCAATCATGGCTCCTTGATCTCCGGCTAAATCCATG
>CAYRMP010000132.1:0-2377 GCA_964425545.1 uncultured Methanosarcinales archaeon
GGTAGCAAGGATAATTGAAGCTTTCGAATTGCTTGCTGCAGCAACCACTCCCTGAGCCATCTCCATGTTGTTGATGTTAAAGTGAGCTACTGCGTATTTTCCTTTCTGCGCTTTCAACAATAATTTTTTGGTATCGGCAAACATTTTCAGAGCCTCTTGGTAGTTATCTGCAGGTTATACTTCTTCATCAGCACTTTTGCTTCTTTTTCTGTTAATTGTCCGTTCTTAGCGCCGACATGTTGAATGACTGAAGAAGCATTCACCTGCCCTAAACGCAAAGCGTCAGCGAAAGAATAATTTTTAATTAAACCAGCTAAGAATCCGGAAGTGAATGCGTCTCCAGCTCCGGCAGTATGAACAATTTTTACATCTGGAGTTTTGTTAAGAGAATGCATGGTGTTGTCTTGTAAGGCATATACTCCTCTTCTTCCGTCAGTGACTATAACTGTCTGCGGACCGCATTTCTGCAACTCTTGCAACAGAAATTCAAAACTGGAAGAAGCGGTTTTAAGCAAAGCCTGCGCCTCTCCTTTATTGAGGACTAATACTGCAGTATTCTGCAGAATAGTTGAGAGATATTTCTTTCCTTTTTGTGCTAAATACAAAGAAGGATTGAACAGTAATTTGATCTTTTTCTTTTTAGCAAGTGCAACTATTTTGTGAGCAGCATGAAAAGATTTTCCAGTTAATGTAGCTAAATAGATCCAAGAACTATTTATTTTTGATACATTAATCTCTTTAGCAGATAAGTCTGCAGAAGCCCTTTTATGCACCAAGATTATTCTATCTTTTTCCTTAGTAGATGAAATAATGGTTGCTAAATCTGTTTGTTGTTTACTTCTGGCAGGAAAAATATTTTCTATCCCAAGTGATTTTAATTCCTTAAGAATAAAGTTCCCATCTTCATCATCGCCAATCTTGGTTGCAGTTTTTACTTTTAGCCCTAATTTAGCTAAGGCAGAAGCTGAATTGGTTGCGCCCCCCCCAGAACGCTTGTCGACAGACTTGACTAAAATTTTATCACCGAGTTTTAGAGAAGAAAAAGTTTGTTCTATAGTTAAGAAGGTATCTACCGTTGCTGAGCCTACACAGAGAACATCATATCTGGACATCTATTCACCTGAAGAAAGGAATACCTGGAGATTTAAAAATGATTCTGTTAATTAGTTGAGGACAATAGTTTTGCATATTAGTTTAGCCTCAACTAATGTTTGAAAGACCTGCATTATTTATGCGTTATATAGGTCTTTCATTAAATTCTCACCCAAAAATTTAATAAATAAAGCTCTTAATAATGAAGTTATGGTAACCACAAATATGCCTAAGGATGAAAAAGTAGGCTTCCACAAGGGTTCTTTAGCTACTCTTAGCAAAGAACGGGAAGAATTGATGCGCATTCTACAGATAGTAGAGCAATTAATGCAGATGCACCTTAAAGAATTAAAGGATTTAGGTGTTGACCTCGCTGCACAAGCCAAGGACGAGCCTAAGAAGCTTAAAGGCAAGAAAGCGATTGAAGATGTTCTTGGGTAAGAATGGTCGAATACGACGAATTTCTTGATCTCGTAGATCAAAGAGACAGAGTTATAGGCAGAGAAAGACGTTCACTAGTTTATGCTCAAGGATTATCTAATTTTAGGGTAATTAATGCTTTTATTAGAAATTCAAAAGGAGAACTTTGGATTCCTCGACGCACTGCAGCCAAAAAGATGTTTCCTCTTTGTTTAGATATGAGCGTTGGAGGCCATGTTGAAAGTGGAGAAACATACGAACAGGCATTTAAACGTGAAACTAAAGAAGAAACAAACCTTGATGCTGAACGACTACCTTACATTTTTTTAGGAAAATTGACTCCGCACGAACACGATGTTTCTGCCTATCAAAAAGTGTATGAAATAAGGTACGATTCAGTCCCGGATTACAATAAAAATGATTTTGTAGAAGATTTCTGGATTAGGCCTGGAGAGTTACTTGAACGGATTGAAGCCGGTGAGAAAGCAAAAGGAGACTTGCCGAAATTAGTAAGGATATTTTATAGAAAAGAGCTATAATCTTTTTCACAAAAGATTCTTCCCCATTAGAATTTTTACAAAAATTTTATAAATAAGTCCGACTTAGTTTAGCTTAGGTGAAGTTAAAACAATGGTGCAAGCACTTATAGATTTGAACGAAAATACCAATCGCGTTTTGAACATCGTGAAAGCTAAATATAATCTTAAAGATAAAGGAGAAGCAATAGAGTTTGTTGTATCTGAATACATCGAAAGTGATGGAGAACCGGAATTGAAACCAGAATTTATCGAAAAGATGGAAGAGATTAAAAAACAGAAAAGTATTAAGGTACATGACTTCGCAACACGATACGGGTTAAAACACT
>CAYRMP010000133.1:0-2360 GCA_964425545.1 uncultured Methanosarcinales archaeon
TTTGTCCATGAATATCATAAACTGCTCCACCTTGTGGTAAATCAAGAAGTTTTGTTCCATTATTCTCTAAATATCTTCTGATCTCTTCCAACTGAGTTGGTTTCAAATGATGTCTCTCTGCCCAATCATATATTTGTAAGTTTCTTGCTTCCATATGTTTGTTTACAGGTCTTATTGTTAATTGTTCTATTTTATTTTTTTTTGAGAATTCAATAAGTTTCTCTAACTGTTCAGCATTGTCTATAAAACCATCAATAGCAATACAAGCTAACCTTACTGAAAATCCAATATTGTGCAGGTATTTAACTAATTCTGGTAAATCTATATATCTTTCTTTATAAGGGAGATAAATCTGCCTGTTCTTTTCTGCATCGTAATGTACAATAGAAATTGCAAAAATTGTTATGCCTTTTTCATACCATGCCCTAACAAAAGGATCATATTTCTCTCTTCTTTCAAATATTAAGATTCCATTTGTTTGTAGTTCTATAAAGGGGAATCCAAATTCAGTTAGGGCATCTAAATATTGGGTTACTTGCTGCGGGAAGAGAGTTGGTTCACCTTTACTTGTAATCATTGCCGTATCAATTCCGGTTTGTTTTGCTAATCTTGCGGCAACCTTGAAGTTTCTCCAGTTCACGCTTGGTTCTTTCATATCAAGTCCGTTTGCAGGAGTCATTTTGGACACACAAAAGGGACATTTTGCGTTACAAGCCTCACTTCCGGCCACAATACTAAATGTTTTGAATTTCATAGTTTACCTCCCCATTTGTTTATCAGAGTTTCTCTTAAATCAAATCCGAATGACCTTTCTGTTACTGCAATGATTGGCGGGCCCTGTAATCTCTTATAAACAGATTTTCTCAGAAGTTTGTAGGTATCATAAACCAATTTCACAAAGGTTTCATCTATATATTTTTGATAAATATTATTATTAAATCTATCTCCAAGAGTTCTATTTTTAAATTTATTAATTACATCTTGAGGAGATTCTCTTTCCTCTACAAATAATTCTACGAGTGGGGATATAATTTCGTAATCAAATGGGTCATACTGCCCTTCACTCAATTCTGCTGAAGGTTTGATTGTGAAAACTTCTTTTGGAATTATTTCTTTTTCATATCTCGCATTAATATATTTACATATTTTATAAACTTCTGTTTTTGATAAATCTCCTATCACTGAAATTCCACCACACATATCTCCATATAACGTAGAGTAACCTAACGCAATTTCAGTTTTATTTCCATTTGAAATAAGCAAAGAATTTGTATCATTGGATTCAAGCATCATTAGAATTCCACGAATTCTGGCATGTAAGTTTTCTTTTGCTATTTTGTTTTGAATTCCGTGAGCTTTTTCTGTAAAGATTTTTCTTATTTTGCTGTCAATTTCCTGAATAGGAATTACTTTATATTCTACGCCCAGATTTCTTGTTAACCTTTTTGCTATGTTTTTTGTTGTTTTTGTATTGAACTTTGAAGGCAAGTTATATGCAACGACATTTTCTTTTCCAAAAGCTTTTACAGTAATTACTAAACCTAAAGCAGAGTCTATCCCGCCTGAAAGCGGTAAAATTGCTTTTGTGAATCCTGCTTGCTTTGCATAATTTTTCAAACTCATAACGATTGCTTCAAATAATTCTTTTTCTCTGTTTTCCACTGGTTTTTGAAAATTTTGATTTTTATCTAGATCTACAATAATAGTCTCTTCTTCAAACTGTCTTCCAAGGGCAATTAAATCTCCTTTGCTATTATAAACTAAGCTCTGCCCATCGAATGGAATAATATTCTTTCCATTATCTGCTGAACCAATCGTATTTAGATATATGAATGGCAGACCTGTTTCTTTTATATGTCTTCTAATTATTTCTTCTCTTTTGTTTATTTTTCCAGGATAAAATGGAGAGGCATTAATGTTTATCATTATATTTGCCCCTTTACGAACTAATTCTTTTATCGGTTTAAGTTCATAGTCATCGTCCCACATATCTTCACAAATCGAAATGCCGAGAGCAACTTCTTTTCCATTTATATTAATAGAAAGAGGTTTTCTTTCTTCCCCAGCTATAAAATACCTTTTATCGTCGAAATACCTATAATTAGGCAAGAGAGTTTTATGAACAATTCCTAAGATTTTTCCATTTTGCAATAACGCAGCAGAATTGTACTTTCTCATTCTTCCGTCATTATTTTTCTTTTCATTGTCATAGTCTATAAAACCGATAATTGCAGCAATACTCTTGGTTTCTTTTGCAATTTCATTAACAAGCTCTTTATTCTTTTTTATGAATAAATCGTCTTCAACTAAATCAGAAATGCAATAACCAGTAAGAGACATTTCAGGAAAAACAATTAAAT
>CAYRMP010000134.1:0-2287 GCA_964425545.1 uncultured Methanosarcinales archaeon
TTTTTTAAAAATTCTAAGAAATTACATAAAAAGCGAATTATTCAAACTTCTCTAATAAAAATTACCTTTTTCTAAACCATTTGTTTTTCTTCAAATACAAAGAAGTAATACTTATAATTTTCTTCCCTTCATCTCTTCAACTACTTCCGTCACAAACTTCTGCACAGAAACATCAAACTTAACTAAACCTTCTCTATCTCGCACTGCTAACACTTTCTTGTCTGTTTCTTTATCCCCTATCGTTACAATATAATTTGCTTTCTCCGCCTGCGCATCTCGAACTTTCTTTCCTATCGATTCAGTACGGTCATCTAATTCCACCCTGATATTCTGCTGATCCAACAACTTCATCACTTCTTGAGCAAACTTTATGTTCCGATCATTAACCGTAACTATCTTCACCTGCACCGGACTCAGCCATAAGGGAAACTTTCCCGCAAAATGTTCGATCAGTACACTCATGAATCTTTCCAGAGAACCAGATATCGCCCGATGAATTACTACTGGTTTTTCTTTCTTGCTCTCTTCATTCATGTAACCTAAATTAAATCGTTCCGGTAAATTAAAATCACATTGTATGGTAGCCAGCTGCCACTCTCTGCCTAAAGAATCTTTAAACAAGAAATCTAACTTCGGGCCATAAAATGCGGCTTCTCCCTTCACTTTCTTATAAGGCAGCTTATTTTCCTTTGCAGCACTTTCCAGCGAACTTTCTGCAATTTCCCACACATCATCTGAACCTAAATATTTTGATTTATCTTCGCCGCGAACAGATAAAGAAACCCAATATTCCTTATCCATACCCAGCGTTGCGTAAAACTCTCTGATTACAGAAACTATAGTAGTTACTTCCTGCTTAATTTGCGAAACCCGGCAGAATAAATGCCCGTCATCTTGAGTAATCGCTCTAACTCTGCTTAACCCCAGCAATTGCCCAGACTTCTCATCTCTATAAATCGTCGCCTGCTCAAAATAACGCACCGGCAAATCACGGTAACTAAAAGAAAAGGAATCAAAAATCTGCATGTGATGCGGACAGTTCATTGGTTTTAAGATGAAATTGTCAGTCTTTCCTTTCACTTTAAACAATTCATCGCCGAACTTATCCCAGTGTCCGCTGGTCCTATACAGCTGCTCTTTGGCAATATGCGGAGTCCATACTTTCTGATACCCTTTATCCTTATGCAATTCCCACAAATAATTAAGAATCTCTTCACGAATGATCATTCCCTTCGGCGCAAGCAACGGCAATCCCGGACCGACTAACTCTGAAGTCACAAACAAACCCATTTCTTTACCAATCTTTAAATGCGACCGCAGCTCTGCGTCTTCTTTCTTCTTCATGAATTCTTCTAATTTAGCAGCATTATCAAAGCCGACCACATATACTCTGGTCAATTGAGTATTATTAGCATTATTCTTCCAATAAACTTTTGACTGATTCAATACTTTCAAGGGGTTTACTTTTTCCGGAGCTACAAACGGTTCCTTAAACAAAGGAACAACTTTCATTCCATCTAAATTATATCCTGCTGCATTTTTTCCAAGATCCTGCGCCATGCTTTTCTGCAAAGCGTTGGTGATCTGCTGTACAGCTATCTTTTCTATCGGAAAATGCCTGGTCAGTTCTGAACAAGCTTGTTCTTCTACCGAAGGAAAATCTTCTGTACTTATTTCTGCACCAGCGATATCAACGTACGCTTGAAAGTGATAGAATCCCATGCCCATAACTTCTGCTTTAGGAATCAGATTTTTGACTGCTTTTCCTACTAACAGGGCAGCTGTCAATAATACTTTTTCATCATTGCTTAACTTCTTCTCGTTAAATACAAAAGGTTCATCCTTTCCTTCTTTCTTCAACGATAATGTTTCCTCTCCGCTGAACTGCCGGCTGAGTTCAGATAAGGGATGGCCTTTGCAAGAAATGTTGAAACTCTTATACCAGCCGAATGGCGCTCTGAAAACAATGTATTTATCTGAACGTAATTTCTGTTCCGCTTGTTTTAGAAAATCTTCCGCGACTTTAGGATCAGCCAAAGTAGAACTTAAATGCGCATATGGGTATAAGACCACTGTTTTTGCATTCACCTGCTGGGCAATGTTCTTAACTTCCTGCAGATACTTCTGCATTACTGCAGATACATTCTCCTCATCCTTCTTCTCAACTGCAGAAAAAACCACCAAACATTCCACTACTCTTACTCGTTTACCCTTCTCCACTCCTTCCTCAGCTGCAGAACACGCTTTCTTTTTCGCTTCAAACTCAATAAAATCAGCATGGATAGTT
>CAYRMP010000135.1:0-2132 GCA_964425545.1 uncultured Methanosarcinales archaeon
CTGGGAAGCTGCATTGCTTGTAGAACAACTCGCTAAATCAGGCGGACTAAGCGAGAAGAGATTAGCTGAAATCCTGCAAAAAAGGACAAGATTTCATAATACAAAGGCAAAATATGTTGCTAATGCTATTAAAAACTGGGATATGGTAAAACAAAGATTAAATAATAATGATGTGAAACAAATAAGAGAGTGGTTAGTTGATAATATTAATGGGTTTGGTCTGAAAGAGGCCTCTCATTTCCTTAGAAATATCGGCAAGTCAAATAATGAAATAGCAATCCTTGACAGGCATATTTTAAGAAACCTAAAGGGAATGGGCATCATAGGCACTGATAAAATAAAAAGCAAGAAGCATTATCTTGAGCTGGAAAATAAATTTATTGAATTTTCAAGAAGCGTAGATATATCCATTGACGAGCTTGATTTATTGTTCTGGAGCAGGGAGACAGGCGAGGTTTTCAAGTAGATATTTATAGAAAGTTCGACATTTATTCTAGGTTCAATTAGGTTAATCTTGAGATGGCCTACTTGAATAAGCCATGTTTATGCAGAAAAATACTGGCCTAATTACTCTGCTCCATAAGTCATTATATACCTCATGCACATCACCACTTGCCCTGTCTGCCCCTAACTCAATGATAAAATGGTTAGGACTATCTTCAGCTATCCTCGGATCAGAGAAAAGATCTCTATCTTTAACCTTCTGGCTCTTATCAGCAAGGCATAATTCAGGAGATTTTAGATATCTGGACAAGCATCTCCTGTCAATCTGAGCTTCCTCCGGCTCTTCAACCCTTATTTTTACTCTGCTACCCGCAATATTTCTTCCTTCTCTCTCAAGGCGGAAATTAAATCCGCGATAATGAAATCCAGCAATATGTCCTTTTACATCAGAGAAAGTTGATAGAAATTCGTCACTAACACTAGAATGATTGCTAGCTCCTTTTGTTCTATAATATACAACTACCATTTCTGGTATTTCTTCCAAGGGATCTTTCATAAAACTCTCTCACATAACAAGTTAAAAACGATTGCTATACTCCAGCATACAGTTTAAAAAGTTTGATTTACGGCACTTCAGCTTCAGAAAAGTTTAAATAGAAAGAAGCTAACAAAATATTATGGAATTGGAAAGTATTAACAAGAAGGTTGAAACTATAGAAAGTGAAGTAAATAGTCTGAAATCCATGATTATAAAAGTTATACATGAAAAAAAACTAAATCATATCGTGCATATAGGAGGAGCTTTAAAGGGGTTGACAGTAGGTGAGGATGATTTGAAAGAAGCAAAAAAATCCCTATTCAAAGCTGTCGCATAAAATGCTTTATGTTACAGATACTCATAGCTTAGTTTGGTTCTTGACAAATGATTTAAAACTTGGAAGAAATGCACTGACAATCTTCCAAAATGCTGATAGGGGAGAAGATACGATAATAATCCCAACAATTGTCTTAGCTGAAATATCTTATATAGCTGAAAAAAAGAAAGTCGATATAAAATTTGGAGAGATATTAAATAAATTTGAAGATAGTTCAAATTATATGCCCTATAACTTAGATTTGAATGTTATTCTAAAAACACTAGAATTACATAATATTAATGAAATGCATGATAAGATAATAACAGCAACTGCAATGCTTGTTAATGCTAAGATATTAACAATGGATCCTGATATTGTAGATTCTGGTTATGTGGGAACTATTTGGGTTTGATTTAAAACCAATACAGGTTAGTCAAACAAAAGAATTATCTCACACAACGACTAATGATAGTCAAGCAGTGATGATAGTCGTGACATGTTAAGAGTATGTTTGAGCATAACTCTCCTCGCTATTTGGTTAGTTGAATATGGTTACTTTATATAACAACATTTAAATAAAAACCTTGTGTAGTTTAAACATGGAAAAAAGAGTGATAGTAATAAGCTTAGGAGGTTCATTAATAATTCCTGAAAAGGTTGATTACAAGTTCCTTGAGAGGTTTAAGGATATTCTTAGAAAAAATTACTCAAGATACAAGTTCGTTATTGTTGCAGGCGGCGGCGCAATTGCAAGAAAATACATCAATGCTCTGGCAAAAGAGCATAAAACAAAAAAAGAGATATCAATGTCTGGGATTAGGGCAACAAGAA
>CAYRMP010000136.1:0-2023 GCA_964425545.1 uncultured Methanosarcinales archaeon
GGTTAAAATAAATCGAGGTATATTGCACTCTTTGATCTTGGTTCTTTAATGAATCTTCCAAATATTTAATTGTCCTTTCCTGATTGAAAATACGATCATTTAAGTCTATTTTGTCTGAAACAATAACAGCCTCTGCAAACATCTGTTGATAGCGAGCCAAGCGTTCTTTTTCTGTTGAGATTTCAATTTCCAAATTTTGGTAAGATTCGGTAATATCTTCCTGATTTTCAGAGAATGATTTTACTTCCCCTAACTTTTTAAGAGCATCTATTAATGCATCAGCAGTATCTACAGGAACTTTAATGCTGTAGCTTGCACTTCTGCTCACTCTTCTGCCTTCGCCGTAACTGCTTTCGTCTTGTGAAATGACTAAAGCTTTATTGGCTGCAACTAAGCTTTTAACTTCTCTTGTTTTTTCATCGTACATTACTCGTTTACTTTCACTAACTAAGCTAACTGCGGTGGCAATTTTTCTTTGAGAAACATCCGGAGCAAACCCTTCTTCAGGAGCGGGAAAATATCTTGCACTTTGTACCTCCATGGACTTCTCGGCCATCGCAAACGAAGGTGCGTAACTGTCAGCATAGTAACTATTAGCGTAGGAAGGCGCATAATCGTAACCCCCTAATCCAATGTTGCTAAAGAGCGAAGCTATGGGGGATAAGAACAGCACCACTGCTACTAATACTACTAAAAGCCAATTTTCTTTAATCTTTTTTAATTGATCTTTGAATGCCATGCTAAAGAGTAAAACCTACTAAAATATAAAGGTTGTGATAAGTGCGAAGAAAGTTGAAGTTATGGAATAGTTTAAATAGGCGCTTACTCTTTCTAATTTATGAGGAAAGTTCAGGCGCTATCTTTATTTTTACTAGAAATAATTTTTCTTTTTCTGCTTATCTTGCCTTCTTCTTTAGGAACAGCCTCAATTCCTGAAGATGAATATGTCTGTTTTTGGAAACAAGCCAATCCATCAGAAGAAACAGCAATGATATCACCAAATGAAATCTGCAACTATGCTCCAAATCCAGACCTATGCAAACAATGTGTACGAGAACGTCGTGAGGAAAGAGAAGAACGCCAGGCAAGAGGCAAGGGAATCGCAATTCTTTATTTTTCTCTGTTAGGGGTATCTTTTCTTTATCTTGCTGCTTCAGGGATATTTTTTCTAGCTAAGAAAAGATTTTTATTTTCAAAGAAATTTTTTTATGCAACACTCATAGTGTTTATACTTTTAATAGTGATATTTTTAATAAGGGTTTTTATTCCAATAAGAACGGCGTTTACTTAAACCATGCCAAAATCCAATTTCCTGCTAGTGGACTTGAACGAACCAAAAACCAAGAAGCTTGCAGAAACCATCACCTCAGAAACCAGCAGGAAAATTCTCAATTATTTAGCAGAGAAAACAGATGATACTGAAACGAAAATCGCCGAGCAGCTTAAACTCCCTTTGAGCACCGCGCATTACCATCTCCAAAAACTCCAAGAAGCAGGATTGATAAAAGCAGAAGAATTTCATTACAGCCAGAAAGGAAGAGAAGTTAATCATTACAAACTTGCAAATAAGTACATCATCATTGCGCCTTCCAAAGTTTCGGGATTGAGAGAAAAATTACGCGGTATCTTGCCGGTAGCGGGAATTATTTTAAGCATTAGCGCAATTATAGAAGTATTGGCTGGTGGCAGACCAAAGTTTTCCAGTGCTGCTCAGGAAATGGTTGCTGAGTCCACCGTACCCATGATGAAAGCGCAAGAAATTGCCCTGGCCGTATCGCAACCTGCCGAACCAAGTACCGGATTGTGGTTTTTGCTAGGTGGGGGAGTGGCTTTGGGGTTGTTTTTTTTGTGTTGTTATTTAAAAGAAAGAACTAATTAGAACCCTAATTTGTTAACTTCCACCCCGTTTGCAGCTTACTGCTGGCTATAAATAGAAGCTTCATTTCTAGCACAACTATGAATACGCACTTTCAAAAATTTACCCCAAAATTAACCATAATGGCACTTTTTTTTCTTTTTCTAA
>CAYRMP010000137.1:0-2007 GCA_964425545.1 uncultured Methanosarcinales archaeon
GCTAAACAGATATGCCTGGTATTCTTTACAACAAACCTTTCATAAAATGTTCTAAAGATGAAATAAAAGAAGAGGTATGGAATCAAATACTCAAATCATACAACTGTTCTAAGATTGCAACTAAAAATGGTGAAAAACTAGGCCAGGCAAAAATATTGTTATTTTATATGTGGGATAGTTTTTATTTCGATGATAAGAAAAAAGAAATAGATGTATCTGAACCTAAATTCAGTAATAACATTAATTCACTGAAATATCAGCCGGATCATTTAACGGAAATTCCTAATTTTCTTTTTGCAACGGGATATACAAAAACGGATAGGTATATCTATAGCATGGAATCTGCTGCAGAAGCAGGCACACTTTGTGCAAATGAAATAATCAGAAAATATAACGAAAAATCTGGTGAGTCTTTGCCTTTAACTAAAATACATTCTTTTTCTGGGTCTGTTATGCTCCTTAAACCTTTGATAATCATTGATCATATACTATACAAATTAGGTCTTCCCCATCTTAGCAGATTAACATTTAATAGCATCTTCCTGGTGTTAGTATATTCAATCGTCTTGCTTTTGGCTATTGTGTTTTTCGCTAAACTGATGATTCGGGCGATATAAAATCTCAGAGTTGATAATCTCAAAGTTGATGAATTCTATTTTATAGTTATCTTTGTAGAAATTTCCAATATCTCTTCATTTTCTTAAATCTGATCTGAGAAAAAAGAATAGTTATAACCACCCCGGCCATGAACCCTTCTAACCAGGAAACTTCTGGATAAAATTTTTCTTGGATTATACTCAAAGTTGTTTTTTCTTCCGGGAAATAAATGCTTAAATCGCTCATCTCTAAAGCATATTCTAAATAAAATAGAGCCGTAACCGGATCCTGTTCTTTCAAGGAGCTGGCATATTGAAAATAAGAATATCCTAAAATGGGAAATGTTCCTTCTGCGGTATTCTCGGCAAGGACACGTTTGACTGCCGTCATTTTGCTGTCCAGGACATTGGATAATTTATCTTTCTGCAAGCCCATGGTGCTGAGTATGACGTTAGCATCTCCTTTTGCTTGGATGGCTTTCATGAGACATAATTCAAATTCATTCTTTTGCGATGCTTCTTTTGCTGAATTTATTTTTTTGGTGATGCCTTCTAGATTATTTTCACCGATGAATAAAGCAATATATTGTTCCCGCTCTTCTGCTTCCAAAATTTTCTGCTGGCAGGACTGCTGGATATGTTCAGGATCCAATTGCAGGCCTTTTCCCCTCATGGAAAAGAATTGCATCCAGGCTATTGCAGAAAAATAGCGTTCTTCACTATAACTTAAGAGATTATAAGCTTCTTCTCCTTTACTTTTTGCATCTGCCGGCATCTGTCTGAAAATAGCTAGCTGTTCTTTGACGTCGTTAAGGCGCTCTTTAACAATGATCAAGGTTTGCAGATCAGTGATTGTTTCTATTTTCTGCAAAGTAAGGTTCTGTTCTAAAGATTGCACTTGGTCTTCCAACTTCAGAAATCGGTCCCATATCTTAGAAAGGTTTGGCTTTTTTTGATGATAATATTGAGAACGTAAAGCGATACTGGCAGTAAAACAATAGCTGGCGGCGGAATAATAATCCTTTTGTAATGTAGCATTATCAGCTTTTGCTTTCTGTTCTTCTACCCGTTTAGAAACATTCTCATCAACAAGAATTTTCTCTTTGTACAATTCCATCTCTATTTTTTCTACTCTAGTACACAACAGATCGCGTAAATCTCCCATGATTTGAGTATATTCCTTATTCTCTTCTATTCGCACTTCTTTGTGATTTAAGTTCTTGCCTGTGAGGTGGAAGATCACTTCATCAAGGTCGCTGACTTCAATCACCTGCAAACTTAGATTTTCTGCAGCGTATTTGGTTAGATTAAGTTCTTCTTCTGTGTTATTTTTATTACTGTCATTTTGCAAGGCGGGAAGAGGGACAGCAGAACATTCTGCGATAAGCACTTTAGTCAAGCCGAGTTTCGC
>CAYRMP010000138.1:0-1922 GCA_964425545.1 uncultured Methanosarcinales archaeon
ATTTCACAGTCTCTTAGAGAAGTTTTATGAATTATTCAAACTTCTCTATAATTAAAGAGTAATACTAAAGTATAATCTGCTTTTTCTGCCAGTAGTCTGTTTTTTTTGACTCTATTGACTCTAATATGGTTCTTTCCGGAAAACCACCCAGGCCAATTGGTGAGCGAGAGATTGCTGATTTTGGTCAAAGTTAAGTCTTGTTCTATTGATAATTTATTGGCTAGAACAAGTCGAGCGAACGGCCAGGATGGTTTTCTCTACTAATTCGGACAGAATCCTCTAGTATGAAAATTATAAAAAAGAAAGAGTAAAATAAATTGAAATTCAATTCGATGCTAAGCGCCAGATTGCTTTCATCCCCACGATAATTGCGCCAGGAACAACAAACACTACGATGTTGCTTAAGCTTGGCCGTAAGATATCTCCTACCCCGTAAACCAAATTAAGGTTTACGATCCCCGCAAGCATTAAAGCAACTGCTGCTGTCAAGAAAGGAGTTGTTTCTTTAGCCGTAAGGTTAAACAATCCAACCGCTGTACCCAGTAAGACGAATGTTGTAACATATACGCGGGACGCTTCTGCTCCTAATAAAGAATCAAAGACTCGATGAAAAATACCTATCAATAATGCTAATGTAATACCTACAAAGAACGCATAATGAGCCAAACGATGAAGCTCAATCGTGCCTTTACCAACGGACGATCCACTTTTTTTTGATACCATTCTCACTATCACCTCTAATAATGACGATAATATTACTTTTAGAAAATACATTTAGGTATATAAATCATTCGGTTGCATGTAATTGAGATTATTGGGGTAATTTTATAAAATAGGTAAAGAATGGTTCATTATGGAGTTCACTATCGAAAAATGCAGGACCAAAGCAGCATATTCAGCAAAACCAAAAAAGCCGCAGTCATTAGATCTACAGAAAATTAAACAGAAATTTGAGCTAGTTTTAGAAACTCCCTTATTGTTAGTAATCAAAGTTGAAGGGGTAGAAATAATCGTGCACGGCTATGGGGAATTATTTTTTAAGAACTGTGAAAATCAGGATTTAATGAAAAAGATAGCTGAAATGATTTACGAAGCAGGATTGAAAAGGTTAAAAAGAGCAACGCAAAACTCCTCATAAAATTCTTTCGGCTTTTGGCAGAGAAGAAATTCAAGAAGTTTTGCTGAAACTCCCTTTTTTCTTTGATTCTTTGTTTAAAGTAAAAACAAAGAGGTGATTGAAAATGAACGTAAAATATGCTGAATTGATTGGATTAATGTTGGGGGATGGGTGTCTCTCCAAGACCGGCAGAGCAAGATATGTTTACATTGCTGGACACAAAACCAATGATTTAGAATATCATACTTCAATTACAAAGAATCTTTTTAAGGGACTATTCAATAAAGAAGTGAAAATAGAGTTCAGAAAGGATGAAGAAACGCTCTTTATCAGATTCTCAGATAAGGCTCTTTTTGAAGAACTATCAGAATATTTACCTATCGGAAACAAATATAATCATCTAACAATACCTCTCGTAATATTGCAAGATAAAGAATGTTTCTTTGCTTTTGTGCGTGGTCTTGGTGATACAGATGGTTGTGTTGTATTTAGTAAGCAACATAGAAGCTACAGATACTATCCTAGAATTGAAATTACCAGCAAATCAAAAGCATTTCTTATTGAAATTTTATCCCAGTTAAAAAAGCATGGTTTCTATGGATCAGTGAGCCATAAGGGGAAAGAAAACTACCGTTTAGAGATTCCAGGAAATAAGAATCTAGATCATTGGTTGTCGTTGATTGGCTTTAATAATCCTACTAAAATGGAAAAAATTAGGAAATATAAAGAACGCCCCGGACCAGATTCGAACTGGTGACCTTGTGGTTAACAGCTTCGTGGATTTACTCACACGCTCCACCACTAA
>CAYRMP010000139.1:0-1870 GCA_964425545.1 uncultured Methanosarcinales archaeon
TTTCTAACTCTAATTCAATGCGCATTTCTATAAGGTCTATTGAATCCGATTTTATAATATCAGAAATTCTTTTGTCCTTGATAACATTTGCAATTTCTCTCGCTTTTTCCTTGCTGTTGAATTGAGGTTTGAGATAAATGATCATGTTTTTTTCAAACGTCTTTCTCGCATCAAATATTTCAATGAGTCTTGGTAATCCTTGTGTAACCTTGCTCAATCTGTCAGACTGTGAAGCTAAGGTGTAAGAACGCATTGTATTATGGGTCACTATTCCTTCAAAAGTTGTGAATGTTTCTGTTCCTTCTACAGTAAGATCATAAACGTAATCAAAGTCAGGTTTAACATATTCTATACATTCTATTCTATCCCATACGACATCGGAATAGAACATTCTGCGCATCATTCTAATCTCAGAACTTATATCTATGTCCTTTTCTGCTGAAATTTTTTCAAATAAATTAATATATCTGTACAAAGCTGTTCTTCCGATTTTCTGTCTTTTCGTAAAGTTATTTACATATCTTGTAGGGTATCCTAGTTTTTTTGCTACTTTGTAAAGCAAATCGTCAAGTCCGCTTATCATATCTGTGAAATCTTGAGATTTGTTATTCCAATAGTTTTTGGCGCTATCTGCCATTTTTTCAAGTGCCAGTCTTTTTTTAAGTATATCAGAACCTATTTTCTTAAAGAAAATCGGCGCATATTTGTAAGGTACCAGCAAGCCGTATTGGTGTTTGTTGTTTTTTTTGTATGCAAATATACCGAATCGTGCCAGAAGCAGACATATTCCATCTAAAAGTTCTTTCGAATTAGAAGAAACTCTGATGAGATTTCTTTCTGAGTGAAAATTTCCATCACCGTCAAAATAACCTCTTAACAATCCAGAGACAAATTCCTCTTTTGCGCTGTATGCAAAATAAGGTACATGTTTTTTAGAAGAGCCGGCACCACAAACAGATGCAATAAATTTTGCAAGTATTACAGCATTTATAACAAATGACTTTCCTTTTCCAAATTCACCCGTGTAAGACCTTTCCTTAAAGTCCAGACCTATATTTTTAGCAAAGAGTCTGGCATTTTCCAAGAATGCATCGTCTATATTTGAAATAGCTACCTGACTACCATTGCAGCTGCCTTCTGAAAGGTAGGCGCCTATAAACCATCCAAAATAAAAATCTAGATTTATCACACTAGGTACAGCTTTTGATTTATTTGTTGACTTAAGAAGTCCTGAATGTTCTTTTAGTGGACCAGATATATGATCTTTAACATTTATTGTATCTATACAATTCTCTGGAAGATATTTTAATACAGGAATTCTGTCATTCATAGTTAATTCTGATCCTGCTATAGGTACTATTTTGTTATTGCGTCTTGTTATGAAAGAATGCGAATCTGTTGCAACTATTTGCCTGCCAGAAAACGTAGTTATTTTTAGCATTTTTTTTGGTGCTTTGTGTCTGCTACATGCCTTAACAAGACACCATTCTATTTTTTCATCTTCGCTGATGCTTGGAACATAGATTCCCGCAGAAGATATGTCGGCCACATCCCATTCATCTACTGTTTTGCCCAGTTCTTCTACTATTGTATCTGTAAACTTACCTATTTCAGTTATATTTATTATGCCATTTCTTTTCAGTATTATTTTTTCATATGGCGAAGTCGACATTTGCGTAGCAGGTTCAGAAATGCTTTGTGCGGCTATGTTTCCAATAGCTTCGCCAGGCTCAAAAATATATTTTTTCCATGACTGCTCCAGCTTTTTCAATCTATCCTGCTTTGCTTTTCCTTCTATCTTATTTTCCTTGCAATACTTCTCGAATCTTTCAAGAATTTTTGCTGGAATTGTATTTTTGTTTTCTTTTTC
>CAYRMP010000140.1:0-1755 GCA_964425545.1 uncultured Methanosarcinales archaeon
TGAATGTGGCTTGATAAAATTGTAATAATTTCTGTAAGCAGATGTCATTAATTCTGCTGTTTCCTCGTTGTCAAAACCCCTCATTGTCTTAACTCTATCCCTTATAGTTCCGTTCAATCTTTCTATGCCCTGATTGTTTGTTCTCTTGTCAGTTAAGGTAACTACCCTTACGTGCTGTGTTTCTGGCATTTCCCTGTGTATGCTTTCTGTCAATGGGTGCCTTCCGTCAGTTATTAAAAATTTAGGTTGCATTTGTGCCTGTTCTCTTGCATCAGCGAAAAACCTTCTGCTATCCTTTACTTTTGCCTTTGTTGAAACCTGCGTTGTAATCAAAAACTTTGTTTCGTTATCCATAACATTCCAGAGCCATTTCCACTTGCCACCTGCCTGTATCTTCATTTCGTCGTGGTGCCAAATGTCTTTAAGTTCTGGCTTTAAGGTCTTGACGTATTCGTCAATGATTTTGCTATATTTATGTATTCGCCTTAATATGTTGCTGTGGTCTATGCTTAAATTATAAAACTGCTTTAAATGGTCTTTAATTCCTCTTAATGAAACGCCCTTGAAGTAAAGGTCTAAAATCGCTGTTGTAACTTTTCCATTGCCTTTGTATCTTTCAAAGTCTTTTTCATCAATGAAAGTCTTTTTGCATCCGTTACATTTGTATCTCTGTTTTTGTCCGTTTTCTGTTTTCCTTTTTCCGTATCCGATTGTGTCCTTTGAATTGCAGTACATACATAGGGTTCTTTGGCTTACAATGCCCTTATTCTCTGTTTTTACCTTCTTGTTGAAGTCAAGATAAAACTTTACTGCGTGGATATGTTTGCAGTCCATTTTCCTTTCTTTATGGTCGGGGCAGGTGCATTTCCATTTTGCACCTTTCTTAATTGTGTATTCACCATTTCCGTTCTGTGATGGGATTGTAAAGGTATTTTCATCTATCTTTTGAGGTACATCCCCCTTGCTTATTATTGCGTAACCCCTTACGGCTCTCATCTGCCCTGATGCGTTTTTGTTTTCAAATGTTTGTTTTATATCCATTTAAATCACCTATACATTAGGTACCTACTCTACTATATAAACCTTTCGGTACCTACTGCGATAAATGACTTAAATGCTTATTCGGTACCGATAAGTTTAAATACTTATAGGTACCTACCACTTTTAATATGCAACTCCAAAAACAACTTTCTCGTCGGATTGGGAATACTGAATATGCTAAATATGTCATTGTCGTGCCTCCCAACATAGTGAAGGAATTGAAGTGGAAAGATGGTGAGGAATTAGACATTAAAGTAAAGGGCGACCAATTGATTATAAAAAGAAAATCATTCATTTGATATTCACCTGCAATTTTTTAGCCAAATCTTTTATACAATTCTTAAAAAATTCAATTTCAGAAGTGTTTTTAGAATCTATAAATAATTGTTCTGTACACTCATGTGGTCTATAAGATTGAAGTTTTTTTACTTCTTCATCTGTTAGTTTTTGACCATTTACAATTTTATTGTTAAGCTCAAAAACTTCATCTTCAAGATTAGGAATAAAATAAATTTGTACCCCTTTACCGACATTAGAATCCAATTCTCCTTGCTCAATATAATTGATAATAAAATGTCCTATCCTTGCCATTTCTTTCATAGTGATATTCTTATACCATAATTCCTTTAAGAAAGGCAATGCATAAGGTGAACCTGAACCCACTGCAACAAATGTTCTTCTTTTACTATCTAAACAATCTGAAGTATCCATAAA
>CAYRMP010000141.1:0-1654 GCA_964425545.1 uncultured Methanosarcinales archaeon
ACTGATAATGCTGTCTGCACCTTGGAGCATAACTTTCTTTTCCGCCGACTTGAACTACTGGGGAATCGTAAGGTACCACTTGACCGTCTATGAACCGCTGTACTCTGGTCGCGTCACTTCCGCAGATTTCACCAGTTCCATTTTTGGCATTGCAAATAGCAGTCAAAATGGTTGAAGTGTCAGCTGCTTTAAGCATGTCGCTCATAGTTTTCTTTCCGTCACTGAAGGGAAAATATTCGTCCCGGAAATCTTTTAACAATCCGGCAGCGATAACTATCTTTCCCTGATTAGCGTATCTTTCACAGGATTCAATAATGGAACTATCAAAGAACTGGGCTTCATCAATACCTATCACTTGTGTGCTTGGAGAAAGCTGGTCTTCTAATTCTTGCACTGAACGGACATAATTTGCTTCTCGCTGAAGCTTATCATGAGAAGTGATACGATCTTTGCTGTAACGAGTGTCAATGCTCGGTCCAAAGACCTGCACGGTCATGCCGACGATTTCGTATCTGGTTATTCTTCTTATTAACTCAGTGCTTTTTCCACCAAACATGGTGCCGACTATTAACTCCAGCCTTGCCTCTTTTTTTACCATGGTAAGTGGAGGAATTAATTTATTTAAATAATTTTATAATTGTTAGAAGGTAGTGATAAAGAGTTCTCGGAAGAATTCGAGAACCCCTAAACACCTCTTTTTCCCAGCGGGATTAGTTGATAGAAGAATTTTGGAATTAATAAGTTTTTTGGAATCTGGAAATGGTTTGAATAAAATATTCTAAAAAATATTTAAATACTCTTCTCATTACTGCTTCATAAATCTGTAAGGAGGTTTTGGAGTATGGCTGCAAAAAAAGAAATCAGTGGCGCAATTTCATCTTTTAGTTATGGATATAAAGTAAAAGTTCTGGTCAATGGTATTGATGTCGGGATAACCGGCGGAAAATCTGAAAGCAAACGCTTGTTTGTTCAAGGAAGTTTGTTAGCTGCTAAAGCTCCGGCGGAAATGAAAAAATTGTTTTGCCTAAAAGAAGGTGAAAATGCAATGGTGGTTGAATTTGCAAAAACTTCCCAAGGAGAAAACGATAGGGCTGAAGTTTCATTAACAGTAGATGGTAGGGAAAAACCATTGTTTTTCTTGCAAGAATCTAAAGCATCAGGGAAAGTTGAAAAAAAGATAGAGATTAAATGATGAACGTTAACTTATTTGTTTCATGCAAAGGTGATTGAGATGATGGAAAGTATTGTTGTCAATATTAAATTGTGGGGTGTAGTGGCCGGCATAGCTTTAGGATTGCTCGTGCTCTTATTGATCGGTGGAAGCCTTTTAGAATCAGTGTTAAAAGAGAATCATTCAGCTTATAATACGATGACCAGAGTCATGGTTATTGGCACTTTCTCTCTGATTTTTATTTTAGCAACTAGTTTATGGCCGCTGATTTTTCAGGTCATTCTCTATTTTCAACAAAGTTTAGGCACCGGCGGGGCAGTTCTTTCCATTTTAACTCGTATCAGGGTGCCTTTGATTTTAGTGATGTGGGGATTGCAACTGATAGGTTTACTGATAGCACTGCCTTATCTGTTGAAAATAGGTTTCTTTCGCGGCAATTTGCCTTAATCAGGATGATTGCTTTGAATAATCTAAGAATTAATT
>CAYRMP010000142.1:0-1601 GCA_964425545.1 uncultured Methanosarcinales archaeon
AAAGATTCTACAAAAAGGTTCTTTAATCGGTTATACTGGCTTCATGGATTCAAAACTATTAAGAAAGAAATTCTTACAATTTTTTGAGAAAAATGATCATGTAATTATTCCTTCGGCCTCCCTAATTCCTTCTGAAGAAGAACAGTTGGCTGGTAAAGAAAGAGTGCTATTCACCAGTGCCGGCATGCAACCGCTTATTCCTTTTCTAATGGGCAAGTCTCATCCGCAAGGTAAAAAATTAGCAGATGTTCAAAAATGTTTAAGGACAGACGATATTGAACAAGTTGGAGATGCAACTCATCATACTTTTTTTGAGATGCTAGGCAATTGGTCGTTAGGGGATTATTGGAAAGATGAAGCAATAGAACTATCGTTTAAATTCTTAACAGAAGAATTGAAAGTTCCTATAGAAAAGTTAGCGATTTCTGTTTTTGCCGGAGATAAAGATACACCAAAAGATGAAGAATCTGCTAATAAATGGAAAAGTTTAGGTATTCCGGAGAAGAAAATTGCATATCTAGGAAAAGAAGCAAATTGGTGGCCAACTAACCCTTCTTCTTTTGGACCATGCGGTCCAGATACTGAAATGTTTATTTGGACAGGGCAAGGTCAAGTTCCAGAAGAATTTGATCCCAAAAATCCAAAATGGATAGAGGTTTGGAATGATGTGTTTATGGAATTTAATCGTAAAAGTGACGGAACTTTGGAAGAATTGCCACAGAAAAATGTGGATACAGGAATGGGATTGGAAAGAATGTTGGCTGTTTTAAATGGTAAAGATAATGATTATGAAACTGATTTATTTGAACCTTTACTCGGTGAACTTATTAACTCCATAAAAGAAAATATCAAAGATCCTGCTTTGCCGCAGTTTACGGAATTGACTCCTGTCAGACTTGAAAGAATTAGAATTTTTTTGGATCATGCACGAGCATCAATTTTCCTTATAGCGGATGGAGTTAGACCAATTACGAGCCAAGACGAAAGAGATTCAATACTCAAAAGATTGATAAGGAAAGCAAATGATCAACTTACTATTCTTCTTTCAGATTCTAGTCATACAGAAGCGGTAAAGTGGTGGGAAAAAGCGTTTAATCATTACAAAAATATTTATGAGGGTATTTATATATTTAAACTTGATACTCTAAATATTCTTAAAGAAGAACTCAAAGAGTATGGAGAGGATGTTTCTGAAAATGCTTCAAAGGTTGCAGATCTGATATCACCAGATCCATCAGCAAGTGAGGTCATACTTACGCAAAATACTCAAAAATACCTAGGTACTGCAGATATCGATAGTTTTATGATCAAGAGTAGTTTTACTTCCTTACCATCCGTTTCAGCTGGATCGGTTGCTTTTGATGTGAAATCTACTTTAGGTTTTCCTATTGAAGGTACGCCAGGTACTGCTAGCATTGCGGAGAATAAAATTGGTAATGAATTCAAAAAGAGTGAGTTTGATAGAGCAGTAAATATTTTTTCTCAAGCACATCAACAGATTTCAAGAGGAATAGAAACGGGGAAATTTAAAGGAGGTTTGGCAGATCATTCCGAGGTAGTTATTAAATATCATACAGCAACCCATCTTTTGCACCAGGCTT
>CAYRMP010000143.1:0-223 GCA_964425545.1 uncultured Methanosarcinales archaeon
TGCGTGTTGGGAATAGCCTACACAGCTTCGGATTCCTTCATCAGTAGGTATATGCCAGCCTTCTTGTTTTGCTATGGTGTATAGTTGGGAGCCGGGATATGCCATGCCTGAATAAAAGTTTGCCCATTCGCAGTTGAGTTTGAGAGCAAGTTGTAATGTTTGATGCATTGTTTCGAAGGTGTCGTCAGGCAGGCCAAAAATATAGTTTCCCATGACGTTTATT
>CAYRMP010000143.1:233-1568 GCA_964425545.1 uncultured Methanosarcinales archaeon
CAATATCATCTTCTCCAAATCTTCCTTTTTCCGCGCCGTCTCTTACATGTTTGCTTCCTGATTCTATGCCGAGAATAAGCCAGTTAAATCCTGCCTTTCTCATCTTTTCAAGAAGCGCCGTGTCTTTAATGGTGTCTACTCTTGCGTATGCCCAGATGTTTAGTTTGTAACCGCGTTCTATTATTCTGTCTGCGATGCCTTCGACGTGTTTTTTGTTCAGAAGAAACATTTCATCTATGAGTTTGAGTGTTGTCATACCGTATTCTTTTACAAGGGTGTTTATTTGTTTGATGACAGTGTCCGGATTCCAGTAGCGTATGCCTGATTTTCCAAATGGGGAGTTGATGCAGCAAAATGTACAATTAAATGGGCATCCTAAGCTCGTGTACATGGATGCGTAATGGTCTCGATGGTCTATGTCGTGGAGACACTGCCAGTTGTGTGCACGATATTTGCTCATGGGAAGAAGATCAAACGCAGGCATTGGTAATTCTTTATCTAAATCTTTGATGATCGGTGCGCTTTTATTTCCGACGATTATTCCATCTTCTTTTCTCCAAAGGCTGGGAATCTCTGCGTGTGGTTTGTTTTCAAGCAAGCCAATAACTGTGTAAAATCCTTCTCCTTGTCCTATGAAGTCACAGGGCACTTCAGTTAATGTTTTTTCAGGCAAAGCAGATGGGAATATGCCTGTGAGAATAATGGGTATTTTTTCATTAACTTTTTTTAATGCTTCGCATTGCTCGAGTATGGCAGTCATTCTTTGTGCAGAATCAGATGGTTGTTGACCGTAAGCAATTATGTTAATGAGTTTCGGATTTATCTTTCTTGTAAGCTCAGCAACCTCTTCAACACTCAGTTGTTCAGTGTTTGCATCAATAATCTTTACACTAAATCCTTTGTTTCTTACAAATGCCGCTGTAGAAGCAGCATACCATGGCGGTTCTAGTGCAGAATAGTTTGAAATTTTTCCTTCGTACACTCTTTTGCCACTTTCTGGATTTATTAAAAGCAGATCTGTCATTATTTCACCAAAACAAGAGGTACATTTAAATATGTTTGCTCGTTGTGTCTGTGCATAGCGTAATTTTCTATCTCTTTCTTGGGATCAATCTACAATTTTATACTCATCAAAGCTTCGAAGCATTGCTTTCCATTCTTCTTGCGAACCCTTTTTTATAATGTGTTCTGCAAGCTGATTTGCCATGTCCATACAATGATCTGTATTGTTGTAATTAAAGAGTCCTTGTCTTCCGATCGTGTAGATGTTTTCAGAGCAGTGAATCCATGAAAGAATTCTCTTGAGATCTTCTCTAAATCCGATACGATAGAGGG
>CAYRMP010000144.1:0-549 GCA_964425545.1 uncultured Methanosarcinales archaeon
GTGTTCCAACAACGATTACTTCTTTTCTTAGAACTCTAACTGGTTCATTGTTGTATATGAAGTAAGTTCCTCTTTCAAGCTCTGAAGCGGTTGGCATTTTTAAGCTTCTACAAGGGTGGTGTCGATATTAATAAATTTATCTGCATCGATATAGTTAGCTAAATTTAAATAGTTATAGGCTAAATATGACAAGATGAAGGTACATATTCTACCATTTACCTTACTTTTGTTAGTCTTAATAGGGTGTGGTCTTCAACCTCAGAAAGAATCAAAAATCTTCATTTTTAACTTATCAAATTGCACTGATTACCTTGTTGAAACAGAAGGTAAGCAGATTGCAAAATTATCGGATCTTATTGAAGAAGATTACAAACCAATTATAGCACAAAATAAACTAGATGTTTCTGTTAAGGAAGGTACACCATTGTTTGAAGAGGATGTACAATTAAGGAATAGAAATGGCAAGCTCACGGGGTATATAACATTCTTGGACGAGAATGATGAGTATGTAAGCGGAAGTTTAAGGGTTGATATAGGAGTAAAACAAAT
>CAYRMP010000144.1:576-1541 GCA_964425545.1 uncultured Methanosarcinales archaeon
GCCTTAATGTAACTAACAAACAAGGTCATTCCTTTTATTCGAGAGGTTTTATCACATTAACAGATTACGACAATTTAAAAGATCACTATAAATTGGGTAAGGTAGAAAATGCAACAACGGCACTTGTATTAACTGGAAAAGAATCCCATGTTTCGAACTTCACGAAAAGGCCGTTCTTGTGGGAGATGAAAGGTAAAAAACCGTCATATCTTTATGGCACAATACACTTTTCTAATCCAAGGGTTTTAACCATTCCAGATGTTGTATATGAATCTATAAAAAATTCAAATGCTTTTTACAACGAAGTGGATTTAAATAAAATATCGCAGTTTGCGTCTTACCCCGTCATAGTGCTTCCAAAAAATCAAAGATTGGAAACTATTCTTCCAAAAGATATCTATGATAAGACTGACTCTTTTCTTCTCTCAAAAGGTGAATCTATTCTTCAATACTCCTATTTGAAAATATGGGCTCTTGCCCAGGCCCTTCAGGAAATAAATGAAAAAAAAGAACAAAATGATAAGAAATTGGACAAATATTTGTACGAGCTTGCACTTCTTTCTGGCGTGCAGCCTGACGGGATTGAAACTCCAGATGAACAGCTTAATGCCTTTAACTCTTTGACCTTGAATCAGCAAATTGCCATGCTTAACAGTACATTAAATAGCCTAGAAGTGTTAGATTTTAATGAAAATCTGGAACTTTTATTCACAGAAGTCTATTTATATGGTGATCTCCCAATTGCAGATAAGGTTTTCTCCTCATTTATTGGAAGCGAGACTGAAGAAAAAAATTTTTATGAAAGGCTAAATGATGAAAGAAATTTTATTATGGCTCGTAGAATTGAGAAACTTATCAAAGAAAATCCTGACAAAAGTTATTTTTTTGCTGTAGGGATAGCACATTATGGTGGTGAAAAAGGAATATTAAAGCTGCTTCAAGATAGGGGATTCCATGTTTCTTCT
>CAYRMP010000145.1:0-1530 GCA_964425545.1 uncultured Methanosarcinales archaeon
CTGAAAGTTTAGTAAGCATAAACTCAGAAACAAATCTTGGAAGTCTTGCTATTTCTTGCCTTTGTGAGAGCCTTTTATTTACTATAGACTCCCTATAATTGTGCTTCAATTTTGCGTTTAATTCGTCTTGGTTTAGCATTTTATTTCTCTTTTAATAGTTTATTTAGTTGGTGTTCCAACTGTTTTTTATCGGGGAGATATAGTTTATACTTTGAAACAAACAAATTGTTGGATATGCCTCCCGTAGCATATTCGACGATGACCTTGTCTTTTTCTGTACCCAGGATTATACCAATGGGGTTGTTATCACCTTCGCTTTGTTCCTCTCTTTTAAAATAATTAAGGTAAGTGTTCATCTGACCTACATCCTGTGGAGTCACTCTGCCAATTTTTAAGTCAATAAGAACAAAGCATTTTAGTATCCTATGGTAAAAAACGAGGTCTATGTAAAAGTGGGTGTTGCCAAGAGTTATTCTGTACTGCCTACCAACAAACGTAAATCCTTTCCCCAGTTCCAGCAGAAACATTTGCAGATTGTCTATTATCTTTTGCTCAAGCTCTTTTTCTGAGTAAGTATATCCCTCCGGGATTTTAAGAAATTCCAATATATAAGGATCCTTAACGACATCTTCTGCATTCTGAATTTCATTGCCTTTTTTTGATAGCTCAAGAACGCCTTTCTTGTCCCTGCTTAAGGCAATTCTCTGAAAGAGTGCGGAATCAATCTGCCTTTTTAATTCCCTGACGCTCCATTTTTCTCTAATGCATTCTTTCTCATAAAAGCTTCTTTCTAGATTCTCCTCAATAGCCAAAAGCTCAACGTAATGGCTCCATGATAATTGGTCAGACAGTGTCTGACTTTTTGAGTAGTTCAGATACATCAGCCTCATGTAGATCACATTACTTCTGCTGAACCCTTTTCCAAATCTTGTTCTTAAATCTTTGGCTATCCTCTCAAATAGGCCACTGCCATACTCCGCCTTAATGCCAGAGGCTTTTTCATAGTCAACGATCTGCCTGCCTATTTCCCAGTATGTTTTTACTAAAATTGTGTTTACTGCGGCGTATGCCCGCTTCCTGCCATTTTCAAGGATTTGGCCTATACTTTTAATAAGCAGGCCATAATTGTCACCTTTCCTTCCTAATAGTGCATTTTTCATTTCATCATCTTCTCAAATTCATCCCAAGAGCCTTTCTTTTTAGTTTCTTTTTTAGGCTCAACATATAAGGTTCGTGTTTCTTGTATCTGTTTATCTTCTTTTTCTAAGGTGTAGTCCATAGTAATCGACAGTTTATATTCACCTTTATTCATTTTTGGTATTTTTAATGGTCCTTTAACACCCTCTTGAGCATTAATCTTTTTTGATTTATCAACGATTAAGATTTCTTTACCATCCAGCGAGACTTTGAAGCCATTAATGGTCATTAGCTTTTTAGAGTTATTGAAGAAATCAATTGTTAATGTGTATTCAGTGCCTTCGCTTATGTTTAAGGGTTCTACCTTGAGAATTAAATCAGTTCCTAAAGGCA